>CAZOLL010000887.1:0-1507 GCA_964580365.1 uncultured Phycisphaeraceae bacterium | reverse complement strand
ATGGTCGAGTCGATGCGCGACGTGCTGGCGCGCGTGCGCGCGGCCGGCGCCGACCTCCTCTACTTCCGCCAGGTCCGGATCGCATCGATGTTGCTTCCCGCCGCGCACGACCTCGGCTTCCGCGTCGTGCTCGAGGCGCACGAGCCGTATCTCACGATCGCGACCGCGGAGCGCGCGCGCGCGTGGCGCGGCGACCGCGCACTCGGGAGGCACCTGATCTCGATGGCGCGCTGGGATCGCCGGTACGACCTGCGTTCCTACCGCGAGGTCGACGGCGTCGCGTGCATCTCGCGCGGAATGCGCCGCTACGTCCGGCGCGCGTCCGACGTGCCGACCTTGCTCCTGCGCAACGGGGCTCCGCGTCCTCTCGAGCCCGAGAAGAGCTACGTCGAGGAGACGCGCGACCTCGACGTCGTGTATGCGGGCGCGACACACCTCGACAAGGGAGTCGACGTGTTGATCGACGCGATCGCGCTCGTGCCGCGCGCGAAGCTGCTCGTCGCGGGCGGGCCGACCGAGGGGGACGTCGCGCCGTTTCGCGCGCAGGCGAAGCGACTCGGCGTCGCCGATCGCGTCGAGTTCCGGCTGTGGATGCCGCAGTCGGAACTGTTCGCCGCGATTCGCCGCGCGCGCGTCGGCGTGCATCCGCTGCCGGGGCGCAGCTCGAAGCTGTGGCGCACCTACACGTGCCCGCTCAAGATCCTCGAGTACATGGCGCACGGCACGCCGGTGGTCGCGACCGACCTGCCGGCGGTGCGCGAGATCATCCGGCACGCATGGAACGGGTGGCTCGTCGAGCCGCGATCGGCGGAATCGCTCGCGGCGGGGATCACGCGCGTGCTCGGCGACCCGCCGTTCGCCGGGAAGTTGCGCGACGCGGCGCTCCGGCGCATCCGCCGTGACGCGCACGCGCGGCGCGCGCGTCGATTGTTCACGTTTCTCTCTCAGGTCTCCGGCGGCTGACGTGCTGGCGATCCCGTTCGACGCCGAGTCGCTGACGCACGTCGTGTGGGTGATCGACCCGCGCGCGGACGCGGCGCGCCTCGCGCGGATCTACGGAGAACTGGTGCGCCTCGACCGGACGCGCGTGCGCGGGACGTTTCTCTCCACGGGCGGTGCGCTCGAGTCCGCGGAGTTGCTCAAGGGCTTCGAAGTCGAGCTCGCTCAGGAAGGCACCGGCAAGCTGCGCACCGCGAACCCGATCACTCGAGTGCTGCGATTGCGCGATCGCATCGCGGCGCTCGCGCCGGACGAGCTGCACCTCGAGATCGACGGCTCGACGACGGCGTGGAAGATCGCCGCGCGGCTCGCGCGCGTGCCGCGGGTCGTCGTCGCGGGGCCGGGCGCGCCGCCGGCCGGGAGCCTCTCCGCCGCCCGACCGCCGGTCGCCTCCGCGACACGCGCGGCCACGCGAACGCCGGCGCCGCGCCAGCTCGCGCGGATCCTGGAGAGCGACGGCGGCCGGCCGTCGGCGTAAGGCCGCGAATGCAATGGCCGGGCGACCGCC
>CAZOLL010000886.1:0-1507 GCA_964580365.1 uncultured Phycisphaeraceae bacterium | reverse complement strand
GGCGCTCTCGTCGCCGCTCTTCGCGCGCTCGAGGTAGTCCCGCGCGCTCGTCCCCTCGGCCGCGATCGTCTCGAGCATCTCGATGACGGCCTGGTTCGCGCCGCCGTGCAGCGGGCCCCAGAGCGCGGAGACGCCGGCGGCGATCGACGCGAACAGGTTGGCCTGCGACGAGCCGACCAGGCGCACCGTGCTCGTCGAGCAGTTCTGCTCGTGATCGGCGTGCAGGATCAACAGCAGGTCGATCGCCTTCGCGACGACCGGGTCGACCGGGTAGTCCTCGCACGGCGTCGCGAACATCATGTGCAGGAAGTTCGATGAGTAGTCGTGCCGGTTCGCCGGGTACATGAACGGCTGGCCGATCGAGTGCTTGTGGCAGTAGGCGGCGATCGTCGGCATCTTCGCGATCAGGCGGTGCGCGGAGACCGAGACCTGCGCGTCGTCGTGCGGATCGAGCGAGTCCTGGTAGAAGGTCGACAGAGCGCCGACGACCGCGGCGCAGATCGCCATCGGGTGCGCGCTCTTCGGGAACACCGAGAACATGTTCTTCAGGTCCTCATGCAGCATCGTGTGCATGCGGACGTCCTGAGTGAACTCGTCGAGCTCCGACTTCTTCGGCAGCTCGCCGGTCTGCAGCAGGTAGGCCACCTCGAGGAACGTCGACTTCGCGGCGAGCTCCTCGATGTCGTAGCCGCGGTAGCGGAGGATGCCCTGCTCGCCGTCGATGAAGGTGATCGCGCTCTGGCACGCGCCGGTGTTCATGTACCCGGGGTCGAGCGTGATGAGCCCGAGCGTCGACCTCAGCTTCGAGATATCGACCGCGCGCTCCTTCTCGACGCCTTCGACCACCGGGAGATCGAGCGACTTGCCGTTGAAGGTGATGTTTGCGTTGTGCGTCATCGGGGGCGGTGGGGTCTGGGTCGTCGGGGCGATCGGGGGCATCGGGTTCATCACCTCGCCACTCCGTTGAATCCGGTGAGATTTACCGAAGCGTGGATCGAACGCCAGTGTTTTCTCCACGCGCGAAGACTCGTTTCGGCCCAAATGCGTTGCTTGGTTGAGCCCTCCCGTTTAACGCTCTCGCTTCCGACCCCTGGAGCCGAAGATGCGGCCCGTCTCGATCGTCCTCGCCGTCCTCGCCGGAAACGCACTCGCCTGCACCGTGGTGCTCGATCGAAACCCGCGCGCCCCCGCGGCGAGCGCCTCCGTCCCGGAGCCAATGATGACCGACCCCCACTCCGCCGCGCGCCCTGCCACGGCGCGGGTCACCCACGTCGCGCTGGACCTGGTCGCGGACTTCGCGCAGCGCCGGCTCGCCGGCACCGCGACGCTCGTCGCCGAGCTGGCGAAGGACGCGGACGAGCTCGTGCTCGACACCGACTTCCTCGCCGTCGAATCGGTGACCGACGGGAACGGCCGGCCGCTCCGCTGGAAGCTCGACGCTCGTGATCCGGTGCTCGGCAGCGCGCTGCGCATCGACCCCCGTTTGTCGCCGCCCGGTTCGGTCACG
>CAZOLL010000885.1:0-1510 GCA_964580365.1 uncultured Phycisphaeraceae bacterium | reverse complement strand
CGCTCGACGTCCTTGTCGCGGAACTCGATCACGTCCTTCTTCGCGTGCAGCGTGGCGACGCCGCCCGCGAGCGCCACGCCGACGCGCGCGCCCGCGAGCGCGCCGAGCCGCGTGAAGCCGACCGCCGCGCGCGCGACGAACCCGAGGGCGCGGAGCGCGTCGACCATTCGATGCGCCCACGCGTCGAGCGACGGCTCGAGGTAGGACAGCCCGCTGGCGTCGACGAAGAACGTGCCCGACCGGAGCGGCCGCTCGCGCGGCGATTCGACGCGCGGCGAGAACGTCTGCAGGAGCTTTTCGATCTCGGCGATCGTGGCGTCGACCTCGGACGCGCCGACCTCCGCGGCGCGCAGGCCGAAGCAGAGGCCGACCGCCGCGCCGTAGCGCTGCCCGGGCAGGACGCCCTGCTTGCGCGCCGCTTCGTTCACGCAGAGCACGACGCCGTTCGGGCTGTCCTGGTCGACGACGGCCGAAGGCAGCGCGCGCCACTCGGGGCGCGCGCGGCAGAGCACCTGCAGCGGCAGCTCGGCGACGTCAACGCAGGCCAGGCGGTCCACGCAGCACCTCGTCGTGGGTCCAGCCGGGCCCGCGATGTTTGTCCTTGGTGACCTCGACGCCGCAGCGCACGCGGCCTTCACTCGAGTCGTCCGCGCCGTCCGCATTGGCGGCGACGCCCGGAACGATGGGGGAGGGCCGTGCGTGGCGCGCCTCGGCGCGCAGCGACACGAGCGAGCTGAGCGACGCGCTGGACGCGGCCTTCTTCGTGAGGCACAGCACGGTGGCCGCGTGCTTGTGCGCGAGGCCGACGAGCCGCGACTGCAGCGCCATGGGCAGCTCGCAGTCGCCGTCGAAGTCGAGCACGACCAGCCCGAACGCGCCGGAGCGGAGCAGGAGATCGGCCGCGCGCGCCGCGCACGCGGCGTTCTCGACCGTGATCACCGGGAGCTGGGCGAGGTCGACGCCGCTGCCCGCCGCGTCCGGCGGGAAGAACAGGCTCGCGCTCCCGGTGCGGACGAAGGCGACCGGCTCGCGCTTCTCCTGCGCGGCGAGGATCAGGGAGAACGCGAGCGTGGTGCGCGCCGGCCCGGACAGCTCGACCAGACGGCCGGCCGTCTCGGCGGGGGACCACACCCCGCCGGCGCGCGCTCGAGATCTTGAAAACGAACGAAAACCGAACATAAGGGACCTGAAATAGGCCGGGGCCCCAGGGATGGGGGCACCCGGCCGTTCGAATTCAGCGAGAGCGGTGCGGGCGGGCGAGCGGGCGGAACACGCCGATCACCTTGCCCTGGATCGTGACCTTGTCGACGAAGATCGGGTCCATCGTGTCGTTCGCGGGCTGCAGGCGGACCTTCTTCAGCTTCGGCTCGCGGTAGACGCGCTTCAGCGTGGCGGTGGCGTCCTCGAGCAGCGCGACGGCGATCTCGCCGTTCTCGACCTGTGCCTGCGGGCGGATCAGCACCAGGTCGCCGTCGCGGATGTGCTCGTCGATCATCGAGTCGCCCTTCAC
>CAZOLL010000884.1:0-1512 GCA_964580365.1 uncultured Phycisphaeraceae bacterium | reverse complement strand
AATTCCATTCAATGCCACCGCTTGTCCAGGCGCCGCGGATGCCAGCCATCGCGTATTTGACGACGTGGTTGGTATACAGCACATCTCGCCCGGCGGTTTTGTCGTAAATGGCGTAAAGCTTTCCGCCGAGTTCCGGCAACACCGTCACGCGCAGGTATTCGTTTTCCAGAAATACTGCCTTGTAGCTTTTGTCCACGCGTTTGTTCGTCAGTGTGTCGAGCATCGGATACGGATAAACCGGTCGGCGTCCACGCCCGGCATCAAATAGTGGCGGATTCGGGTTCGGCGGTCCAAGTTCATAGGTCGGAATGGTCAGAGGAGCTTCCCACATACGGGCGGCGGGATTTTGCGCAAAAGTCAAACCAGACAAACCAAGAATGACGATTAACAGCAAGGAAAGATGCGTCGGTCTATTCATAGAAGCTCCTTACAGTTTTTCGAGAGGTTTTGATTGGACGGTAGGTGAAGCAGCGACGCGGAAAGAGAGAAAGCGGAAGGTGAAGCCGGCGCTTGCCTTCCGCCCCCTGGGCTTTAGCAGAATTCTGTGGCGTTGAAAAAGTAGCTCAATTCGATCTTGGCGTTTTCCGGTGAATCCGAACCGTGCGAAGCGTTTTCGCCCATCGTGGTTCCGAAATCGCCGCGAATGGTTCCTTTCGGAGCTTTGGTGGAATCCGTCGGGCCCATCAGATCGCGCCAGGCCTGGACGGCGTTTTCTTTTTCCAGGGCCAGCACAACGGTTGGACCGCTGGTCATGAATTCAACCAGTTCGCCAAAGAATGGGCGTTCTTTGTGAACCGCGTAAAAACCTTCGGCGACTGGTTTGGTCATGTGAACCAGTTTCATCGCGCGGATTTTGAAACCGTTATCGGTGATTCGCTGAATGATGTTGCCGATGTTGCCCGCACGAACGGCATCGGGTTTGATCATTGCGAAAGTCATTTTGGGTGTGTCAGACATGATTCTCCTTGAATGATTGGTAAATGATGAATGGACTGCGGAATTGAGCGCGGATGATAACAATCGGATTTTCCCGGCGTCAAACCGCTGTCCTTGTGCCACAAGTGCCTGTTCAAAAGCGAGGGCTGAGCCAAACGCAATGTTCGACTCAGCCCTCGCTATTTTTGCCGCTGAACCTGAGTTATCAGGTCAACAAAGTTCTGGAAGCCGCGAATGAAAAACTATGGTCTGGTCGGCGCGCCTGCACGTCCACCACTGCTGCTGCTTTCGGTACGCGCTGGAGCGGGAGCGGAAATGGAAGTTGCCGACGAAGAAGATGATGATGTGGAAATGGATCTTGACGATCCATAGTCAGAAAACCCTCGGTCATTGAACGACGGGCCGCTGTCTATACGCCGCCCCTGGATCTCGCGCATGATTGGCGCACGGTCATTGCCTGCGACTACGCGAGATGGAACATTGGGAACCGATCCACCGCCAGACGATCCTCCTCCATAATATCCGCCTCGGTAATATGGATAACCATAACCATACGGATAGTAGTAGAGGCAATCG
>CAZOLL010000883.1:0-1513 GCA_964580365.1 uncultured Phycisphaeraceae bacterium | reverse complement strand
AGTATTGCGTGATCGGCACGCCGTCGACGCGCTCCATCACGAAGTACGGGCGGCCGGTCGCCGTCGCGCCGGCGTCGAGCACCTTCGCGATGTTCGGGTGGTCCATCAGCGCGAGCGCCGCGCGCTCGTGTTCGAACCGCGCGATGACGCGCAGCGTGTCCATCCCGAGCTTGATGATCTTCAGCGCGACCTGCCGCTTCACGGGCTCGCGCTGCTCGGCGAGGTACACCACGCCGAAGCCGCCCTCTCCGAGCAGGGTCGACAGCCGGTACGGGCCGATCATCGCGCCGGGCGACAGCTCGCCCGCCGGCGCCGCCTCGAGCGCGCCGCCCTGCGATTCGTGGATCGAGAGCAGCTCGCGGACGCGACGCAAGAGCGCGGCGTCGCCGCGCGCGGTGTCCTCGACGTAGGACGAGCGTTCGGACGCGGGCAGCTCGATCGCGTCGAGGAACAGGTCCTTCGCGCGCGACTCGACCGACGGGTCGTTCATGCGGCGTCCGGCGGGTTGCCGAGACGCTCCATCAGCCGCGTGCGGGCGTAGGTCCAGTCGCGGCCCGCGCTCCGGACGGAGACGTCGAGCGCCTCCGCGCACTCCTCCGGCGACAGGCCGGCGAACAGACGCAGGCGCGCGACTTCGGCGGCGCGCGGGTCGTCCTTTTCGAGTCCGGTCAACGCTTCGTCGAGCAGCAGAACGCGGTCCGGATCGTCGCCGACGGGGACGAGCTCGGCCACGGTGAACGAGAGGCGCGCCTTGCCCCCGCCGCGCCGCTCCGCTTTCACCTTTCGGGCGTGGTCGACCAACACGCGGCGCATCGCCTCGGACGCGGCGGCGAAGAAGTGGCGGCGCGTCGGCCAGTCGAGGTTCTTGTCGTCGACGAGGCGCATCCACGCCTCGTTGACGAGCGCCGTCGCCTGCAGGGTGTGGCCGCTGCGCTCGCGCGAGAGGCGCTGTCGCGCGATCGCGCGCAGCTCGTCGTAGACCAGCGGGGCGAGATCGTTCAGCGCGCCGGAATCCTTCTTCACGACGGAGAGGATGCGCGTCACCTCGCTCGCCGGGGTCGGCTGAGGATCCATGAGCGGAGGTTTTACCATCCGACCGGCGCGAACCTCTCGCTCCCCGCCCGCGCGATCGATCGAGGTCAGTTCGAGAGGACTCGGCCGAACGGACCGCCCGAGAGGAAGACGCCCGCCACGCCGGCCTCGAGCATGAAAGGAGCGTCCTCGGAGAGACCGCCGTTCGCGCTCCCGCGCAGGACGTGGACCGCGCCGGCGTCGTCGTGCATGAAGATGTCGTGGTAGGGCGCGCCGATCGCGAGGTCCGGCCGATCGTCGCCGTTGAAGTCGCCGGAGCCGAGGCCCATGCCGAAGTACGCGCTCGTCTCGGTCGACCCCAGCACGCCCGCGACATCGCAGTGCCAGAGTTGGACGCCCGTCGCCGTGAGCCCGCCCTCGGCCCCGGAGATCACCCACACCGCGCCCGCGTCGACCACGTTGCCGACATCCTCGTGCGCGG
>CAZOLL010000882.1:0-1523 GCA_964580365.1 uncultured Phycisphaeraceae bacterium | reverse complement strand
ACGCTCTTCCAGGGGATGGGCGCGAACGAGAAGTTCACGATGGCGTGGTCGGCGGTGCCCGCCGAGATCGTCACCGGAAAGGACGTCGTCACGCAGCCCGAGATCGTTCGCGATCCCTCGACCGGGGAGAGCTTCGAGGCTCCGGGCCTGCAGCCGACGCCCTCGGTCTACCTGACGCTCCTGTCCGCGATGTTCATGCATGGCGGTCTCGCGCACCTGCTGGGCAACATGTGGTTCCTGTTCGTCTTCGGCGACAACGTCGAGGACGACATGGGCCGCGTGCGCTTCCTCGTGTTCTACCTGCTGACGGGCATCGTGGCGTCGCTGTCGCACGTCGCCGTCACGTACGCGTTCTCGATGAGCCCGCTGATCCCGTCGCTGGGCGCATCGGGCGCGATTTCGGGCGTTCTCGGCGCCTACATGGTCCTGCGGCCCAAGCAGCGCGTGCGCGTGCTGATGTTCCGGTACGTCCAGGAGATGCCCGCCTTCGCCGCGATCCTGTCGTGGTTCGCGTTCCAGGTCGTCGCCTCGCTGGGCATGCTCGGCGGGGCGTCGTCGGGCGTCGCCTACGGCGCCCACATCGGCGGATTCGTGGCCGGCGCGGCGCTGGCCCGGCTGTTCGCCCGGCGCCGGGGTCCGTCGTTCGGCAACGTGCACCTTGGGGCATGATGCTGCGCCCTCGCCGGGCGAGATGGAACGCCCTGCCCTAGCGGGCCGTAATGCCTGACACCCGCTCAAGCCCGGACAATTCATGAAGCTGACGCATCCGACGGGCGCTCGCGCCCGATGGCTTCGTTGGACTCGGTCGGAAATCCTCGCCGTAGAATCCACTACGGCTGCGGTTTCCTCCGTCGTCCGCCTCGCCCTCGGACTCGATCACCTCGTCGGAACGAATCATGACGCTCGAGTCGTTAGGAAGGATGGAGTTCGCCATGACGCACGCATCGCTCGCTCCACGCTGCGCCACCCTCACGAATTGTCCGGGCTAGGCGGAGGCTCCCATGGTCTTCGAGTTCGAGAAGAAGGTGCGCTTCGGCGAGATCGACGAAGCGGGCATCATGTACTTCCCCCGCTTCTTCAACTTCTTCCACCTGGCGATGGAGGAGTTCTTCGAGCAGGCGGCGAACGTGCCGTACGCCGAGGTCATCAAGAAGTGGAAGGTCGGCTTTCCCACCGTCCACATCGAGAGCGACTTCTTCCGCCCCGTCGCGTACGGCGACAACCTGACGATCGCGATGAGCTTCCCGCGCCTCGGCCGCTCGTCCGTCCGCATGCGCTACCGCGTCCGCCGCACCCGCGACTCGGTCCAGGTCGCCGAGGCCGTCCTCACGACCGCCTGCGTCGACATGACCAACTTCCGCGCCCGCACGATCCCGGACAACCTCCGCGAGATCTTCATGCGCTACAGCGAGGACGAAGGGACGTCCGACGGCGAGATCTACCTCAACAGGTGACGCTCAGCGCGCCGGCGCCGCCGCCTCGAGCACGTTCAGCAGCCGGTCGATCATCTCGGACGTCACCGT
>CAZOLL010000881.1:0-1525 GCA_964580365.1 uncultured Phycisphaeraceae bacterium | reverse complement strand
CTCGGCCCGCTGATGATAGGAACAGGCGGCGCCGGGTTAACGATGACCTGTTTGGTAACACACTGCGGCGTGGCGGTGCCTCCGTTGATACACAAGGTCGCCGAATATGTTCCTGCCGCAGCGTAAACATGCGTCGGATTTTGCGAATTGGAAATGGGAGAGCCATCCCCGAAATTCCAGGCCCAGGAGCCTGCGCCAACAGATTGGTCAACGAAGCCTGTCGATTGGCCAACGCAAACCCAATTGCTGCGAAAGTCAGCCTGCGCATTTTGGACAATGCTGGTGACCGGGATGCGGAAGATCAGAAACTCTTGATGGCCACCCGCCCCAGGGTTGCTGGTATTCACGTTAAAGGGGTCCGTGAAGAGGCTCGGATTGGAGTTGAACCACATCCAGCGTGCGCCCGGATCAATACCACAGACCGCAGGAAAGGTGCCGCCGGCTGTATTCGTTTCACCGCTGGCGATGTTTTGCCAGGCATTCGCGCCATTGGCCAACGCGATTTGTGCATTGATCAGCGCCAGATTCGGCCCGCCTGCACCGATGTCGAAATCCAAGCCAGTCGGATAAACCTGCCAGTTGTTGGTTCCCGTAAATGTCGGAGCCAAACTGCCACTTGTAAATTGTCCCAACACACCCTGATATGTGGAGTCATCACTCCAGGCAACGATGTAAAGATAGTCGGTGACGAACGGCGTGATGTTGTACGTTTCTGGCCCAGGACCGCAGTTGAAGATTGCCCCTGCGGTGAGATTTTCAACGCCGCCGTAGATTTGACTGGATGGAATGCTGTTCACGGTGCCATACCCGAATCGGTAGGCGTTGTCAGCAGTGATAACTGCTGTGACATTGACTTGCGCATGCGCCGTCAGGCTGAGCAAAAACACCAGACAAATGGCGGCGAGTAAACAAAAACTTTGGAAGCAACGTGATTTTGACATGGCTGACCTTTCTCCTTGGTGATATGGCTGCGACCTCCCTCGCAGCGTTCCTTAAGTGTTGCAGCAAGAACGCAGCTCGCGTCTTGTAAATGTGGCGCGTTTACTTATGACCGCGCTCACTTTAGGAAGCGGGGATTGGTTTCGATTGGTATCACTGAAAAGCAGCAGTGCGGAAAATTTTGTGTTTATGAAGATGGCGTTTTAGCTGAGCGCGTGGTTGGCGGTGAAGTGGGAAGAGAAAGAGAGAGCTTTGGGTTTGCGCCTGAATACAAACGCTTAAACACGTGTGGCGCGACTGGTGTCAGTCGCGCCACACGTGGGAAAACCTCAGTTGATGAAAGGGAAAGTCAATCTGTCTCAGATTTGGTTATACAGTGTTTGATCATAAGGAATAGGGGTATCAAACCAACCCGCCTGTTTGATGGTTACCAATTTACCTGCCACTACCAGCGTGGCGGTACGTTTGTACATTCCGCCATACGGTTGCATCGTGAAACTCACACTGCCATTGCCGGTTGTGCTGTTGTTAGAAACCGTAATCCACGGCGTATTGCTTAGCACTGCCGCCCGCCAAGGACAAGTTG
>CAZOLL010000880.1:0-1526 GCA_964580365.1 uncultured Phycisphaeraceae bacterium | reverse complement strand
GGCGACATGCAGGAGAAGGTGGATCCGTACCTGCGCCCGATGTACGACGCGCTCGCCGACCTGATGTCGTACGAGAAGATGCGCCGCTTCATCGAAATGGGCGTGATCGAAATCGCGCCGCTCGCGTTCATGCGCGGCCGCACGCTGCACAGCTCGTTCGTCATCCTCGACGAGGCTCAGAACACGACCGTGCGCCAGATGAAGATGTTCCTGACCCGCCTCGGCGTGAACTCGAAGGCGGTCATCACGGGCGACGTCACGCAGATCGACCTCAAGGACCCGACCGCGTCGGGGCTCGTCAAGATCCAGAGCATCCTCGGGGGCCTGCGCGGCGTGAACTTCGTCTACTTCCATCCGGAGGACGTGGTCCGGCACCGCCTCGTGCGCGACATCATCCGCGCCTTCGACGACTTCCACGCCCGCGGCGAGGGCATCGACGACGACGGCGTCGGCACGAGCCTCGATCCCGACTCGCCGCCGGCCGCGTCCGCGCCGGGCGACGACCCGGACACGGCGCGCTGATCCGGGCCCGGGGGGACTCACCCCCGGGCGCACGAATGAGCGAGATCCAGGGCCTCACGCTTCCCGCGCTTCCCGACCGTCAGCGGAGCTTCCGCTGGCGCTATTACCTCGTGCGCGGCGTGCTCGTGCTCGTGCTGCTCGCGTTCGCGGCGCTGCTGCCGCGCAGCGACGCCGAGCGCGAGCGCTACCGCTACCGCGAAGGCGACATCGCGCGCGAGCGCGTCGTCGCGCCGTTCGACTTCCGCGTCGAGAAGGACGAGGTCGTGCTGCGCCGCGAGCAGCAGTCGGCCGCGGCCGCGGTGACGCCCGTGTACATGCTCGACGCGCGCGTCTCGACCGAGATGCAGACGCGCTACGCGCTGTTCCAGCAGAAGGCGCTCGAGGTCGTGCTCGACCCGGCGGTGCGCGCCGCGGACCGCACGCAGCGCCTGCGGGCGCTCGGCGTGCCGCTCGGCGAGGAGAGCGCGACCGCGCTCGCCGCGCCCGGCCGCGCGCGCCGCGTGCTCGAAGGGCTCGGCGTGTGGCTGCGCGAGGTGTACGACGCCGGCATCGCCGCCGAGAAGCGCGGCGACCTGCTGCAGGGGTACCGCACGGTGAGCCTGCGGACCGGGGACACCGAGGCGCCGCACGCGGCGAGCCTGTTCCTCGACCGTCGCGAGGCGCTCGCGCTCATCGACCGGCGCGCCCGTCCGATGTTCGACGGCGACGAGCGCGGCCAGCGGCTCGTCGCGGAACTCGCGAGTGCGTTCGTCCAGCCGAACATCGTCTACGACCGCGCCGAGACCGAGTGGCGCCGCGTGCAGGCGCAGAGCGTCGTGCCGTCCACGATCAGCACGGTGAAGAAGGACGAGCTCGTCGTGGACGCGAACCAGCGCATCTCGCGCGACGCGCTCCTCAAGCTCCGGTCGCTGTCGAACGTGCTCTCGGCGCGCCGCAGCCGCACCGAGTTCCTGTACCCGCCGGTCGCGCGCATGCTGCTCATGCTGCTGTTCATCGCGGTGTTC
>CAZOLL010000879.1:0-1533 GCA_964580365.1 uncultured Phycisphaeraceae bacterium | reverse complement strand
ATGGATCGGGCGCACTGTCCTCGTGCAGTGGGACAGCCTGCGCGTGCGCCTGCTCGACAAGACGAACGGACAACTCGTCCGCGAGCACCTCGTGACCAAGCCGGGCGGACGCCGTGTGCTCGAGGAGGATCGCCCGAAGCAGACGCCACGGTCGACGCTGTACTACCTCGGCGAGCTCGCGCGCGTCGGTCACGCGACCAGCACGCTCGCGACTGGACTCGTCGAGAAGCACGGCGACGAAGATGCGATTCGCAAGCTGCAGGGCGTGCGCTCGCTGATCAAGAAGTACGGCGCGGTCGTCGTCGAGGAGAGCGCCGCCGCGGTGCTGGAGCTCGGCGTCTGCGACTACCGCGCGCTTCGCCGCTATCTGGAGCGCCGCCCGAAGGCGCCGCTCTCACTCGCGCAAATCGACCCACTCATCCGGCAGCTCTCGCACTACCGCGAACTCATCGACCAGAAGACCGAAGGAGACACACCGTGAATACGATCGAACTGGGCCGTTCGCTCAAGCAGCTGCGGCTCTCTGGAATGGCCGACGTCCTCGAGACGCGCCTCGTACAAGCACAGGCCGAGAAGCTCGTGCACCTCGACTTCCTGTCCGTGCTCGTCAACGACGAGCTCGTGCGTCGACAAGATCGGCTGCTCGCGAAGCGGCTCAAGGAAGCAGCCTTTCGCGACGTCGGCCGCACGCTCGACAGCTACGACTTCGACTTCAACAAGAAGATGAACCGCAAGCTCGTCTTCGAGCTCGCGACCGCGCGCTTCGTTTCGCAACACGAGGACGCTCTCCTCCTCGGACCGCCAGGCACCGGCAAGAGCCACCTCGCGCAAGCGATCGGGCTCGCCGTCATCCAGCAAGGCTACAAGGTGCTCTATCGCGAGGCGCACGTGCTGCTCGAGGAACTCGCCGACGCGCAGCTCGCCGGCGAGCGCAAGCAGTACATCGAACGCGTGTCGACGGTGCCGCTGCTCATCATCGACGACCTCGGCATGCGCAAGCTGCCCGCGACCGCCGCCGAGGATCTGCTCGAGATCATCATGCGGCGCTACGAGCGGGCCTCGACCCTCCTCACGTCGAACCGCCCCGTCGACGACTGGGGGAAGCTCCTCGGCGACACGGCGGCGGTCACCGCGATGCTCGACCGGCTCCTCCACCACGCACACGTCCTCAAGTGCGGCCCTCGAAGCTGGCGAACGAAGCTACGCGGCGACTTGCAGGACTGACCGATCCCGATCTACGAGAACGCGTCCTGGAGCAACTGGCCGGATTTGACCCGTCCACAACTGGCCGGTTTTGACCTGTCCACCGAGGGGATCGCGAACGATTCTCTGAGCGACGGGTTGCTTGGTGAATGGGGCCGCACACTCCAGCGCGAGACATGGTGACGAAGGTAGGAATAGGAATCATCCACCGCCACGGGGTCACATGAGCGCTCGCGAGTTGCTCGAGACATGGACGACTTGGTTCGAGGGACTCGGATCGGCGCGTTTCGAGGTCGTTCGAGTACCACTCGTCCGAGCGCTCGGAGAGCG
>CAZOLL010000878.1:0-1533 GCA_964580365.1 uncultured Phycisphaeraceae bacterium | reverse complement strand
ATCGCGTGGCAGTCGCCCTGCTCGCGCAGGATCTCGAGCTCGTGTCCGAGCGACTCGAGCCGCGCGCGCACCGCGCCGTCGACGCGACGCTCGACGCGCAGGCGATCGGGATAGAGCGCCTGGTGCACGCGGCCGAGGTCGACCGCCGCGCGCGGCGCGAGGCCGTGATCGAGCGCCCCGGTCAAGACGCGCAACACCGTCGACGGGATCGTGCGGCCGCCCGGTGAGCCGAGCACGAGCTCGACCGCGCCGTTCGGGCCGTCGGCGCCGGCGACGATCGTCGGGCACATCGACGACAGCATGCGCTTCTTCGGCTGGATGAGGTTCGGGCGCGTTCCGATCGCGCCGTCGCGGTCGCTCTTTCCCGGCGTCACGCCGAAGTCGTGCATCTCATTGTTCATCACGATGCCGGTGCCGCGCGCGACGATCTTCGCCCCCCACGACTCCTCGAGCGTGTAGGTGTTCGCGACGGCGTTGCCGAAGCGGTCGATGACGGAGATGTGCGTCGTCTGCTCGGACTCGGCCGGCGGGAGCGTGCCGTCCAGGTCGCCCGCGATTGCATCCGACGGCGTCGCGTGCGCGCGGTCGATGGTCGCGGCGAGCGCGTCCGCGTGCGCGCGCGAGGTCAGAAGCTCCACCGGGTTCTCGACGAACGCGGGGTCGCCGAGGAAACGCGCGCGGTCGAGGAACGAGCGGCGCAGCGCCTCGGCAAGGAGATGCAGCTCGTCCGCACCGCCTTTCTCCAACGCGCCGACGTCGAAGCGCTCGAGCTGGCCGAGTGTCTCGAGCAGGATGACGCCGCCGCCGGTCGGCGGCGGCGCGACGACGATCGTCCTCCCGCGGTAGCTGCCGGTGAGCGCTTCGCGATCGACCGCGCGATAGGACGCGAAGTCGTCGAGCGAGAGCAATCCGCCGTGCGCATCGGAGTCCGCGACGATCCGCGCCGCGATCTCTCCGCGGTAGAACGCGTCCGCGCCGCCCTGCGCGATGCGCCGCAGCGACACGCCGAGATCGGTCTGGACGAGCTTCGCTCCGACCGGCAGCGCCTGGCCGTCCGCGTCGAGAAAGAGCCGCGCCGACTCCGGAAAGCGCGCGAGCGCGTCCGCTTCGCCGGCGATCGATTCGTGGAGCGCTTCGCTCACGAGGAAGCCGTCCGACGCGAGCGCGGCCGCGGGGAGCACGAGCTCGTCCCACGGCAAAGAGCCGAAGCGCTGGTGCGCGCGCCACATCCCCGCGACCGTGCCCGGCACGCCGACGGGCCGGAAGCCGCGGTTCGCGTGGTAGCGGTCGACCTCGCCGTCCTCGCGCAGGAACATGTCGGGCGTCGCGCGCGCGGGCGCCATCTCGCGGTAGTCGATCACCGCCGTGGTCCCATCGGCTTTGCGCGACAGGAGAAAGCCGCCGCCGCCGATGTTCCCCGCGGCCGGCCACGTCACCGCGAGCGCGAACGCCGTCGCGATCGTCGCGTCGACCGCGTTGCCGCCGCGTGCGAGAACGCGCGCGCCGACTTCCGCCGCGAGCGGCGCCACGCAC
>CAZOLL010000877.1:0-1534 GCA_964580365.1 uncultured Phycisphaeraceae bacterium | reverse complement strand
TGGACTTGCGCGATCACGGTGCGCGCGACGACCTTGCCGCCGCTCGCCGCGCTCGTCGCGCCGGCGTCGACGGAGTTCGAGACGTCGCCGATCGCGCCGGTCAGCGTGAAGAACGACTTGCCGCCGATGCCCTGCGCGAGGCGGAGCTCCACGATCCGCACCGCGGCGCGCTTCGCGGCAGCGTCGGCGGCGAGCAACGCGGAGGCGACCGTCGCCGTCTCGATCACGCCGAGCGCGTCGATCTCGCCGTACTCGAGCGGACGGTCGAGCGCCGCGAGCACCTGCACGTCGACGGACGGGAGCAGCAGACGGTCGACGAGCACGTCGGCGCCGACCTCCGCGCCGACCCGCAGGCTGGACGTCACGTCGTCGACTTCGCCCGTGAACAACGCGACGTACTTGCCCGGCGACACCGGCCGCGCGAACAGGACGCGCACGGACGCCTGCTTCAGCAGGCGGTCGACCGCGTCGATGCCGCGCGCGATGCTCGAGAACTCGAGGAGTCCGATCGCGGGCTCGTGCTCGTACCGCATGACGCTCCGTCACTTCCCTTCGTTCGGCCGGCCGTCGATCCCTGCGAGCGCCGCTTCCGCCGCGCGCGCGGCTTCGCGGATCGCGGCCTCGGTGCCGCCGAGGTAGAGCCGCCCGAATGCGCCGACCGGCCGCACGTCGATCAGCTTGATCGGCGCCGCCTTCTCGGCCTCGTTGGCGGCGAGCACCGCGTACGCCGCGGGATGCACTTCGAGAATGTAGAGCGTCTCGCCGCCGAGCAGCATGTTCCCCTGACGCGAACGGTTGACGAGCATCGTCTGGTACGGGTCGACGCCGGTGATGATCTCCGACGACAGCGCCTTCGGCTTCAGGCGCTGCTTCTCCTCGAGCTTGAGGAAGTCGAGGATCGCCGCGCCGGCGTCCAGCACTTCGGCCTGCGACTCGTGGTGGATCTCGAGCACGCCGAATGCGCGCTCCACCACCTGCAGCGCGGGGCGCACCGCGTTGTGCTTCAGCGCGACGTCGGTCACGCGGTTGATCGCGATGCCCGGCGCGATCTCCACGTAGAGCGCGGCCTGCCCCGCGACCGGCAGGTAGCCGCGCGCCGTGGTCGCGACGTAGCTCGCGAACTGCGGCTGCATCGAGTCCAGGAAGACGTAGGTCCGCAGGTCGACCATCGATCAGGAGCCCGTTCCGTGGGCGCCGTCCGCGCCGCCATGCTTCTTGGGAAGGATCGCCTCGACTTCGTCGTGCGGCCGCGGGATCACGTGGACCGAGACCAGCTCGCCGACGCGCTTCGCGGCCGCGGCTCCGGCGTCGGTCGCGGCCTTCACCGCGCCGACCTCGCCGCGCACGAGGACGGTGACGAACCCGCCGCCGACCTTCTCCTTGCCGAGCAGCGTGACGCGCGCCGCCTTCAGCATCGCGTCCGCCGCTTCGACCGCGCCGACGAGGCCCTTCGTCTCGACCGTTCCCAACGCGATCATAACTTCCTCCCGCTCCGGTCAGGACGTCGCGCGCGCGACCGACGGATTCGGCCGCG
>CAZOLL010000876.1:0-1538 GCA_964580365.1 uncultured Phycisphaeraceae bacterium | reverse complement strand
CGCGTCTCGAGCGCCACATCGACGCAAGCGCGTTGAAGGAGCCGTACTGCCTGTACGCGCACTTCTTCCAGCCCCACGCGCCCTACGACGCACCGGCCCGCTTCGAAAAAGGCGTCGTCGACCTCGGCTACACCGGACCCGCCGACGGATCGCGCGGCTGCATCTCCGACTACCGACTGCATGCAAAGGATGAGTGGAGCGCGGACGACTTCGCGCACCTCGCGCGGCTGTACGACGCCAACCTCGCGCACGCGGACGCGGGCGTGGCGGTGCTGCTCGACGTCCTCGAGAAGCGCGGCCTGCTCGACAAGACGATCGTGATGGTCGTCGGCGATCACGGCGAGGAGTTCGGCGAGCACGGCGGGCTCGAGCACGGCGACTCGACGTTCACGGAGCAGGTCGAAGTGCCGTGGATCCTGCACCTCCCGAAGTCGGCCGGGATGAAACCGACGCGCGTGCCGGGACCGGGCTCCTTGATCGACGTCGCGCCGACCGCGCTCGCATTGCTCTCCGTCGACGCGCCGGGCGCGCGCTTCGACGGCATCGATCGCACGGAAGCACTGGTCGCGGCGCCGGGCGTCGTCGATCCGCACGCACCGCCGCGCGCGCTGTTCATCCGCTCGAGCGGCGTCCTGCCGCGCTACGCCGTGCGCTGGAGGAACGCGAGCTACCACGAGGACCTCCGCACGCGCGAGCGACTGCTCTTCCATCGCGACGTCGACCCGGGAGAGACGAACTCCGTCGCGTTCGAGCACCCCGCGCTCGCCGACGCGATGCGCGCACTGCTCGCGGACTTCGCGTGCGCCGCGCGCGGAACGGGGAGCGCGCCCATCGTCGCCGCGGATCCGGAGATGGTGAAGCAGGCCGCGCAGATCGGATACGCGGCGGGCGGCAGCGGCACGGCCGCGCACGGCGACGGCTGCCGCTTCCTGCGGCGCACGATCCCCGCGCGCTGACGGTTCATTCCAGCGCGAGCACGCGCCCGCCGGCGTCACCGATGAGTGCGCGCAGAACAGCGACGAAGCCGGGGAACGACTTTCCGGCGGCAGAAATGCCTTCGACGACGCTCTCTCCCTCGGTCGCGAGCGCGAGCACGGTCGCCGCCATCGCGATGCGGTGGTCCCCCATCGAGTCGACGCTCGCCGCACGTCGCGCTCCTCCGCGGATCACGATCGCGGTCTCCCCCGCCTCGACGTCGATGCCGAACGCCGCGAGCATCCGCGCGAGCGCTTCGATGCGATCGCTCTCCTTCACGCGCAGTTCGCCGACGCCGGCGATCCGCGTGACCCCGCGCGCGCACGCGCCGGCCACTGCGAGGATCGGCGCTTCATCGAGCAGACGCGGAAACGCTTCCGGTGCGATGGACACCGCGCGCAGCGGCGATGCTCGGAAATGGAGCGTGCCCGTCGGCTCCGGAGCGGTCTTGCCGGCGGTGCACGAGAAGCGTGCGGCCATCGCGGTCAGGGCGTCGAGCGCGCCGGTGCGCGTCGAGTTGACGCCGACGTCCTCGATCGTGACGTCGCTTCCGTCGACGACGA
>CAZOLL010000875.1:0-1542 GCA_964580365.1 uncultured Phycisphaeraceae bacterium | reverse complement strand
CGGCGCGAAGGTCGTGGCCGTCGGCCGCGACGCGCGCGCACTCGACGCGTTGAAGCGAGAGTGCGGCGCGGCGCTCGCGACGGTGCGCGCCGACCTCGCGCTCGCCGCGGACCGGCGCCGCGCGATCGCGGAGGCACGCGCGGCACTCGGCGGGATCGACGTCCTGGTGAACGCGGCCGGCATCCTCGAGCGCGGCACGCTCGCCGACACGAAGTCGGCCGACTTCGACAAGACGATGGAGATCAACCTGAAGGCGCCGTTCGAGCTGATGCAGCTCGCGCTCGAGGACCTCGCCGCGAGCAAGGGCGCCGTCGTCAACGTGTCGAGCGTCGCCGGCCCGCGCGCCTTTCCCGGCGTGCTCGCCTACTGCGTCAGCAAGGCCGCGGTCGACCAGCTCACGCGCTGCGCCGCGCTCGAGCTCGGCCCGCGCGGTGTCCGCGTCAACGCGGTCTGTCCCGGCGTGGTCGTCACGGAGCTGCACCGCCGCGGCGGCATGAGCGCCGACGAGTACGCCGGCTTCCTCGAGAAGAGCAAGACGACGCACCCGCTCGGCCGCACCGGCACGGCGGACGAAGTCGCGGATCTCATCCTGTTCCTGGCGTCCGGCCGCGCCGGCTGGATCACCGGCGGGACCTACCCGATCGACGGGGGCCGCGGCGAGACCTGCGCGCGCTGACGGCGCGCTTCGGTCCGAGCGCTCGCGCGAGCCGGTCGAGCAGGTCGATCCACGACGCGCTCCGGGCGAGCGCGAAGCTCTTCTGCCGTCCGTCGCGGAACACGACTTCGATGCGCCGCACCGGCTCCGGCTCGCCGCGGCGCCGCTCGAACGACAAGGCGAGGCGCGCGATCGACCGCGCGTGCGCGAGCGCGTCGAGCCGAGCGAGCGGGTTTCGTGGATCCATCGGCGACTCCGCGAGGCGCCGAGACTCTAGCGGGCGTTCGGCGCCGGCGGGTCGTCGTCGATCAACGGCCGCCAGCGCGGCGTCTCGAGGTCGTCGAGTTGGCCGTTCCGTACCGCCCAGCGGAACGCGACCACCGCGGCGGCGGCGAACACGAGCGCGGCGGGGAGCGCGATCCAGACGATGCTCATCGGAACGTCCTCGAGCGCCAGGCGAGAGTGACGACCGTCAGCGACGACAGCGGCATCAGCGCGGCGGCGAGGATCGGGTGGATCACGCCGGTCACCGCGAGCGTCGCGGCGACCGCGTTGTAGGCGAGCGACGCGCGGAAGCAGCGCCGGATGGTGCGGACGGTGCGGCGCGCGCCCTCGATGAGATCGGCGAGCGGGGCGAGACCGGCCCGCGTGATCGTGACGTCGGCCGCCGCGAGCGCCGCCTCGGCGCCGCCGTGCATCGCGACGCCGACCGTCGCGGCGGCGAGCGCGGCCGCGTCGTTGATGCCGTCGCCGGCCATCACGACCGGCGCACGCTCGCGTTCGGCGCACACGGCGGCGAGCTTCGCCTCCGGCGTCACTCCGCCACGCGCGCGCTCGATCGCGATCCCGGCGGCGGCCGCGGCGCGCTCCACCAGGCGCGGGGCGTC
>CAZOLL010000874.1:0-1546 GCA_964580365.1 uncultured Phycisphaeraceae bacterium | reverse complement strand
CCCGAACGCGTCGTGGAGCGGCTCGGGATCCGGCTCGAGCCGGAGGCCATGCGCGCGATGCTGGGCCGGCTCGGTTTCGGTGCCGCGATCGAATCGGGGGTGCTCGTCGTCGATGTGCCCTCGTTCCGTGCGACGCGCGACGTGCGCACGGAGGAGGACCTGATCGAGGAGATCGGTCGCCTGAACGGATACGAGTCGATCGCGCCGAGTCTGCCGAAGCTCGACGTGCGCCCGACGCGGCTGGAGCCGGTCAACGAAGTTCGACGCGCCGCGTCGGCGTCGTTGCGGGAGCGTCACGGATTCGCGGAGGTCCAATCGCCGGCGTTCCAGGACGACCAGGTGCTGGTGCGCGCGGGCGGCGACGTGGGGCCGTGGCTGGAGGTGCGCAATCCGCAGCAGCAGTCAGGACGCAGGCTGCGTCGCTCGCTCGTCCCGTGGCTCCTCGAATTCGTCGATCGCAACGTGAAGGCGGTCGAGATCGTGCGGCTGTTCGAGTGCGGTCGGGTCTTCCATCCAGCGTTGGATTCGAAGGCGCTTCCGGACGAGCCCCTCACACTCGCCGGCGCGCTGGCGGATCGCGTGACGCGCAAGGAACGCGCGGGTCGGGTCCTTCGCGAGCTGAAAGGCGTGCTCGAGGATCTGGCGATCGCGCTTGGCCGCCGCATCGCATTCTCGCCGGCGGCGGGCGCGGCGCCGACGTGGGCGCACCCGGGACGGGTCGCGCGAATCTCGAGCGGCGAAATCGTGCTCGGGTGGCTTGCGCAGGTCCATCCCCGGCTCGCGGATCAATGGAATTGGCGCGGCGAGGCGGCGATCTTCGAGCTCGATCTTTCGAAGTGGCTCGCGGGGCCCGTCGACGACCGGCGGTATCGCGTTCCCGCGCGGTTCCCAGCAACGTGGGTCGACCTGTCGTTCGTGGCGCCGTTCACGTTGTCGTTCGCGGAGATCGAGACCGGCGTCCGGAAGGCCGCCGCCGCGCTCGAGAGCCTCGAGATGATCGACGAATACGCGGGCGCTTCGGTCGCGAAGGCCGGCCGCAGCCTCACCATCCGGCTCTCGTTCCGTGCTGCGGACCGCACGCTCGGCGACGCAGAGGTGAGCGCGCACGTGGACGCGGTGAAGAAATGGCTCGCCGAGAGCGGCGCGACCCTGCGCGGAGAGGCCGGCTCCTCGTCGACTTGCTGACGACTTCCCGCGGAGATACATTCCGCCGCGACGTCAGTGCCTCTGCTGTGTGCGTTCGGTGAAGCGATAAAGTCGAACCTTTAAGCCGACCCCTGGGAGCTGAAGCGGCTCGGCAGATCACCACGCGGCCCACGGGCCGATCGTGAGAACGCCCGCCTGTGGTTCCCCCCTAGGTCACCCGGTTTCGATTGGTCTTCCGCGGACGGCACGAGTGGAGGCCCTTTCATCGCGGGGCGCGTTCCTCACGGAGCGCGCCCCGTTTTTTCTCCGGATGCCACGCGGGTACCATGCGGCGCTTCGAACTTCTCTCGTTCGACCGGAGGCCGACTCTTGCGCGGATTGCTGATCGTGGTGCTCTTGG
>CAZOLL010000873.1:0-1547 GCA_964580365.1 uncultured Phycisphaeraceae bacterium | reverse complement strand
GAACAACGCTCGTGGCTCGACGTGCTGTTGGGCCGTTGAGGTCGCGGCGCGCGGTCGATCATGGCCCGGAGCCGACCCCCCACGGGCTCGCCGCGAGCCTCACGTGGGTCACGCGGGGCGCTGTCACGCGAAAGGATCTGTCTTGCCATCGCCGAAGCGCTCGCGCAGCGTTTCGATGAACGCGGTCACGTTCGGCGAGAGGAATCGCCGGTGTGGGTACACTGCGTAGAGCTTGAGATCGGGCACGACCTTCCACTCGGCGAGGATCGGCTCGAGCGCGCCGCTCGTGATGAACGACCGCGCCAGGAAGCTCGGTGCCATCGTGACGCCCGCGCCCTGCGCTGCGGCCATCAGCAATGCCGTCCCGCTGTTGCTCGAGAGCCTCGGCACCAGCGTGACCGTCCGTCGGCGCGCGCCCCGTTCGAACGTCCACTCGAGGCGTGGTCGCGGCTCGACGAACACGAGCGCCGGGTGCTCGCGCAGATCTTCGGGACGCTTCGGCCGGCCTCGATCGGCGATGTAGCTCGGCGCCGCGAGGAACACCACCGAGATGGGCGCGAGCACCCGTGCAACGACGTCGCCTTCGAGCGACGGCGAGCCGATCCGCACCGCGACGTCGAGGCCCTCCTCGACGAGATCGACCGGGCGATTCGAGAGGCGTAGATCAATCGTTACCGCGCGATGAGCGGCCAGGAAACCCGCGATCGCGACCGGCAGGACCTCCTGCAGATCGACCGGCGCCGTCACGCGCAGTGTGCCCCGGGGCGCGCGGACGAGCCGGCGTACGGACGCGTCCGCGTCGTCGAATGCGCGCAGGCATTCGAGGCACCGCTCGAGATACACACGGCCCGGCTCGGTCAACGCGACGTGACGCGTCGTGCGATCGAACAAACGTGCGCCGACGCGGTGCTCGAGCGCAGCGACGTGTTTGGTGACCGTCGCCGCCGACATGTCGAGGTCACGCGCCGCGGCGGCGAAGCCCCGTCGTTCGGCGACGCGCACGAAGACTTTCATGGCCGCGAGCGTGTCCATGCCCCGATCTTGCCACTGTTTCCCCGCTGGAAATGCTCCCTTGCGGGTTCGAGGCATTCTCGCGACGCCGTCGTCGCGCTAGGACTGTCTGCGAGGAGGACGAGACACGTGGCGAACATCGGTACGGGTTCGGCGGACTTGCAGGGCAGACTCTGGGGCGCGAGTCCCCGCGACTGGGCGGAGCACGAGGAACGGAGGACGGCGTCGCTCGTCGCCGACGTGCTCGACGCGCTCGCGATCACGGACGGAACGAGGCTGCTCGACGCCGGTTGCGGCGCGGGTATGGGCGCCCGCGAGGCGGCGCGACGCGGTGCCCGCGTGCTCGGACTCGACGCGAGCGACGCGATGATCGAGGTCGCGACCGCTCGCGTACCAGAGTGCAGATTCGTCGTCGGCGACATGGAGCACGTGCCGGCGGAGTCTGGCGCCTTCGACGTCGCGGTCGCGTTCAACTCCGTCTTCTACTGCGCCTGTCCGCGCCGCGGCATGCAGGAGCTGGCGCGGGTGACTCGGAG
>CAZOLL010000872.1:0-1556 GCA_964580365.1 uncultured Phycisphaeraceae bacterium | reverse complement strand
AGATCGTGCTCGACGGCTTCGAACGTCGTGAGCGACTTCGCGGCCTCGTCCCACAGTCCGGTCTTCTCGTGCATCACGATCACGTCCGGGTGGTAGCCGGTGGTCACGGGCGGATGCTGCAACACGCGATGGTAGACCATCTTCGCGTTGAACGGGTCGGAGAGGTCGGCCTCGAACACGGCGATTTCGAGGATCTTGTCGCGTTGCGCGTCGAGACCTGTGGTCTCGATGTCGGTCCAGAACAGCTTCATGTCGGCTCCTTGGCTATCTCTTCGGAGACCTTCAGGATCTCGTGCGCGAGAGCCCTTGGGTCCCACGGTTGTTTCTGCCACACGCTCAGGATGAGCGCGGCGTACCGTGGTTCGGTTGCCTCGGCCTTCGGGCAGAGGTTGTTCAACAGGGACGCGATGACGTTGATCGGCATGGGCGATCTCGGTCTGTCAGCGTACCCTCTGAGCTTCTCGCACACGGCGATTGCAGTCATCGCGTGTGTCGGGTTCTTTGGCTCCTCTGCCGCATTCAGCAGGCTGGCGATCAGCGCGGTGAGCAGGTAGCCGAAGCCGAGGCCGGTGGCGTTCAGAAGGTCTTGCAGTTCGACCTTCGGTGGTGAAGTCATACCTTGACTCCCAGCCTGGAGGCCACGTCGAGGAACTTGCGCTTGGCGTCCTTCGGAGCCCACTCGTGCAGGTAGCCCTGCAAGAGCATCGGCTTCATCTGTTCCGGGGTCTCGACCGGATCACGCCAGTCGGGATGGATGCTGCCGAAGAACCGCTTCTCGGTGCCGCGCACCATACGATCAGCGATCTTCAGCGCGTTCTTCACGTCGTCAGAAACGACGTTTGGGTCCACGTCCATCGCCGTGTAGATGCAGCCTTGCACGTGGTCTTCGACCTCGCGAAACCAAGCCATGCGCGGGTCCTCCTTGATGGGCGCCGGCATGTCTGGCAACACGTACTCACTGCCGTCGTGGAAGAAGACGAAGCGACATTCCATCGGCTTGAGCTTGATCATGCGCTCGACGATGCCGAGTACGACGATGCTGTGCTGCGCGACCGACAGCCAAGTCTGGCATCCGTAACGCATACGGCCGGCGAGGCCGTGGGCAATGTCCTTGATCTTGACCATCTCGGGCTTGAAGTCGAGAGGGTAGAACTTGGTGCCGCTGTACGAGTTCTACCCGTCGATCGAGAGCTTCCTCGCGACCGGTGCATTCGATGCGCACCTCACGCGGCTCAAGGCCGAGTATCGCCTCCGACGCGACGCCCTGATCGCCGCGCTCGAACAGCACTTTCCGCGCGAGGCGCGCTGGGCGGCGCCGCGCGCCGGCTTCTTCGTCTGGGTGGAACTGGAGCCCGACGTCGACACGACCGCACTCCTCCGCTTGTCTCTCGAGGAAGAGAAGGTGGCCTTCGTACCGGGAAACGCCTTCGCCCAACCGGGAAGCGGCGAGGGGTGCAATGCTCTGCGCCTCAATCTGAGCAGCAATCCACCAGCGCTGCTCGAAGAAGGGGTCGCCCGCATCGCACGCGTGCTGGCGCGCCTCACCCGCACGGGGA
>CAZOLL010000871.1:0-1571 GCA_964580365.1 uncultured Phycisphaeraceae bacterium | reverse complement strand
CGACCTTCATCGATTCGGGCGCGGACCTGCGGGAGGGCAGCCACGTCGGGAGCGTCGCGCCCAGGCCGGCCGACGAGCAGTCGAGCACGCTCGCCGCGGTCGCGAGCGCGCCGTTCAGCCGCAGCACGAGCCGGCGCTCCGCCCTGCCGAAGAAGCCGCCGGGGAACTGGGTGCCGTCGGCGACGAGCCGCACGCGCACGGTCGCGATGCCGCCGGCGATCGAGACGCTTTCGACGTCGAGCACCCCGTTGGGACCGACCTGCCGTCCGGGGAACGCACCCGTCCAGCGGGCGCACAGCGTGTCGCGCAGCGTCCGGGCGCGGTCGTCGTCGGTCAACTCGGCCGAGAGCGCGAACGCCGGCGCATCGCCCACGAAGACCCTCGTCTCGAGCGTGAGCTCGTGCAGCCCGCCGTGCGTGCACGGGACGTGGGGGGCCGCGTCGGGCGCGTAGGCGAAGTCCGCGTCGGGTGGAGCGGCGTCGACGATCGACCGGAAGTCGTACCGGCGGGGCTCGGGTCCCGTCATCACCTCGACCATGTAGTACCCCGCGGGGAGCCGGGGGAATGCGTAGCGTCCCTGCGCGTCGGTCGTCGTCTCGAGGGGTTCGATGCCGTCGGGAGGATCGCGGAGCACGTCGTGGACGCGCAGCACGACGCCTTCGAGCGGGACGTCGGCGCCGTCGAAGACCCCGTTGGATCCTCCGATCTCGGCGAACACGCGCCCCGCGATGGGCCGCACCGGACGCACGTAGAAGTTGGCCTCCGGCCACGTCTCGGGTGTCGTGCCGACGACCATCTCCTTCGAGGTCGGCCCGAACACGATGTAGCCGTCGAGCGCCGGCTGGTTCGGGTCGAAGGAAATGCGAATGCGGTCCCCGGGTTCCGTCGGCTGGGCGTGGAAGAGGACGAACGTGACTTGATCGAGTTCGGTGCGGGGATCGATCGTCGCGATCAACGGCGGACGATCCGGTCGATTGAGCCACTCGAGCCGGACTTCGACGGGCCGGTCGATCCCGACGAAGGGAGGCTCGACGCCGGCGCCCCGGTGACCCGCCACCGCATCGATCTTGAGCGGGAGGGCCGGCTCGTCGAACGAGAACATCGTGGCCATCGCGAGCGTCGGATCCAGATCGAGGACGATCACCGGCGAGGAGCTGGAGCACCCCAGGCCCTTCAAGTGGACGTTCTTCGGCGGGCCCGGCGGAACGTCGAGCCCGTTCGGAAGGACGATCGGAGGCAGGCCCGGAGGCAGCTCGAGCAGCTGGTAGGTGCACTGACCGTTGCGGTTCGCCTCGAGCCCCGGCACGCGGATCGAATACGTGTAGCCGGGGACGAGTCCGAGCACCTGGAACGACCCGTTGATCCCTGTCAACGTCCCCGTCTGAAACGCGAGCTCCGGCGACACGTTGAGGCGCTGGACCTGGACGAGCGTCCCGATCGGCGCGAACGGTCCGTCGGCATCCGGGCTCGCGAGCGGGTCGGGATTGATCATCGTCACGTCGCCCGTGACGTCTTCGGCGCGCGCCGACGGTGCGAGGGCGGCCGCGAAGGCTGCGATGAAGAGGGTTGAC
>CAZOLL010000870.1:0-1576 GCA_964580365.1 uncultured Phycisphaeraceae bacterium | reverse complement strand
CTCGAGCGTGCCGCCCGTCGCCAAGAGGTCATCGACGATCACCACGCGCTCGTTCTTCGTCACAGCGTCCTGGTGGATCTCGATCGAATCGGTCCCGTACTCGAGCGCGTACGACTCCCGCACGGTCTTCCACGGCAGCTTGCCCGGCTTGCGCACCGGGACGAACCCGACGCCGAGCGCACGCGCGACCGCGGCACCGAAGATGAAGCCTCGCGACTCGATCCCGACCACCTTCGTCGCGCGCGCCGAGCGCGCTCGATCGGCGAGGGCGTTGATCGCGGTCTCGAGGCCGCGAGCGTCGGCGAGCAGCGGAGTCACGTCCTTGAAGACGATTCCCTTCTTGGGGAAGTCCGGCACGTCGCGGATCAGGCGTTTCAGCTCGTCCATCGCTTACATCTCCTCGGGGTGCTCGAGGCCCAGCATCTCTAGCCCGTTCGCGATCACGATCTTCGCGGCGCGGATCAGCGCGAGCCGCGCGTTCTGCAGGTCGGGCTCGATGCCGAGCACGCGGCACTCGATGTAGAAGCGGTTCAACGCGGCCGCGACCGCGAGCAGGTGGTCGGCCACCGCGACCGGTTCGTACTCCGCGGCCGCGCGCGACACTGCTGCGGGGAACCGCGCGATCGCTCGCGCGAGGTCGCGCTCCGCGTCGTTCACGAGCAGGTCGTAGCGGAACGGACCGCGCAACGAATCCGGCGCGATCCCGGCCTTTCGGAAGATGCTCGCGATCCGAGCGTGCGAGTACTGCAGGTAGGGGCCCGTGTCGCCTTCGAACGACAGCACCTGGTCCCAATCGAACTCGACGTCCTTGATGCGCCGGCTGCGCAGGTCGTTGAAGATGACCGCTCCCGTGCCGATCGCGCGCGCGACCCCCGCCTTGTCCGCGAGCTCTGGGTTCTTCTTCTCGATGACCTCGCGCGCGAGGTCGACGGCGCGATCGAGCACCTCCTCGAGCAGGAGGATGTCGCCGGTGCGCGTCGACATCTTGCGGTCCTTGAATCGCAGGAGCCCGAACGGGACGTGCACGCAGTCGCGCGCCCACGGCTTGCCGAGCAGCTCGAGGATGCGGAACAGCTGTTTGAAGTGCAGGGACTGCGCGGCGCCGACGACATAGAGGCTCTTGTGAAAGCCGTATTCGTCGTGGCGGTAGTTCGCCGCGGCGAGGTCGCGCGTCACGTAGAGCGTCGCGTCGTCCTTCTTCTTGATCACCGAGACGCCGAGCTTCTCCTCCGTCAGGTCGACGATCGTCGCGTCCTGGCTCTCGGTGAGCAGACGCTTCGCCGCGAGGTCCGCGAGCACGGCGGGCATCCGCGTCTCGTAGAACGACTCGCCGGTGAACGCGTCGAAGGTGACGCCGAGGCGGTCGTACACGCGCTTGAACTCCGCGAGGCTCACGTCGCGGAACCGCTGCCACAGAGCGCGCACCTCGGGGTCTCCGGCCTCGAGTTCCTTGAACGCGGCGCGCGCGCGATCCTGCAGCGCGGGGTCTTCCTTCACGCGCTGGTTGAAGTCGACGTACAGCTCGAGCAGGTAGGGGATGCCCTCGCGATCGAGCCGCGCGGAGTCGCCGTGGTCG
>CAZOLL010000869.1:0-1576 GCA_964580365.1 uncultured Phycisphaeraceae bacterium | reverse complement strand
CGTCGGCGTCGCCCCGAAGCACTGCCTTCACGTCGGCGACGACGCGGTGAAGGACGTCGAGGGAGCGCGCGCCGCGGGGATGGACGCGCTGCTCCTCGATCGATCCGGCGCTCGGTCGTCGGAGGACGGCGTCGTCGCGACGCTCGACGACGTGTTGCCGCGCTTCTCGCTGCCGCGCGTGCTGCCTCAGCGGCCGAGGTAGCCGAGCTGCTGCATCTCAGCGCGCACGTCGTCCGGCAGGTCCTCGCGGAGCACGGACGACGGCGGCGCGCGCAGCTTCGCGAGGTGCTCGCGCGAGAGACGATCGAAGCTCCGCGCGCGATCGACGTCGACGAACGCGAGGTTCACCGACTCGTCGGGGTCGGCGACGAGGTCATAGAGCTCGGCCGCGAGGTCGGTGTCGTAGAGGTCGGCGAGCCCGGCGGCGGCGCGGCGGTGCGGCAGCAGGATCGACGCGAGCGAGAACGGCGCGCACCGATCGACGCCGGCGCGGAACACGGCCTTCCAGCGATTCGTGCGCACTCCGCGATCGAGCTTTCCCACGCGCTTCGCGGAGATGAATGTCGGAGTTCCTTCTGCGTTCGAATCGCCGGCGCTCGCCGGCGCGAGCAGCCCGGCGAACGAGCGGCCGTCGGCGGAATCGATGGCGGGCAGACCCGCGATCTCGAGCAAGGTCGGCATCACGTCGACCAGCGACACCTGCTCCCGGCGACGGATGCCGGCCGCGATCCCCGGCCCGCGGACGATGAGCGGGATGTGCACCTGCTCCTCGTACGCGAACATCCCGTGATGGAAGTACACGTGGTGATCGGCCATCGCCTCGCCGTGGTCGGCGAGGAACACGACCACGGTGTCGTCCGCGCGGCCGAGCGCCTCGAGACCCGCGAGCAAGCGGCCGAACTCGCGATCCATGAACCGAATCTCGCCGTCGTACTGCTTCACGTAGGCGTCGAGATCGGAGCCGCTCCCGCTCGTGAACACCTCGCGCGGCATCGCGTCGAGCGGCTCGTCGGAGGTGATCGGCAGATCGCGATCACCGAGGGAGTCGTCGAGCGAGTCACCGTCGAACAGCGTGCGGAACTCGACCGGCGGGCGGTACGGGCAGTGCGGATCGATCAGGTGCAGGTAGGCGAAGAACTTCTCACCGTGGTTCGCGTTCAGCCACTCGAGCATCGCGTCGACCGCCTTGTCGGCGCCGTTCATCTGCTTACCGAGCAGCTTGAGCGGGACGAAGCCGCCGAAGCCCTGGTCGAATCCGAACACCGGCGAGATGTTGACGTTCGCGGTGACCGCGTAGGTGCGGAAGCCGCCGCCCGTAAACGCTTCGGCGAGCGTGAACATCGAGTCGGGGAGCTTGTACTGCGTCGCCTCCACTCCGTGCGACTCGGGCCACAGCCCGGTGAAGAGCGACGCGACGGCGGGCGACGTCTTCGGGCGCGGGGTCGCGGCGTTCGCGAACCACGCACCGCTCGCGGCGAAGCGGTCGAGCACGGGGCTCGTGTCGCGGGCGTAGCCGTAGCAGCCGAGATGGTCGGCGCGCAGCGTGTCGCACAGCACGAGGAGGACGTTCTTCGCG
>CAZOLL010000868.1:0-1587 GCA_964580365.1 uncultured Phycisphaeraceae bacterium | reverse complement strand
CGCCCGCTCCCACCGCCTCGACCGATCGGGGGGCCGCGGGGGGCGACGCCGTTCCCGGCGGTGTCGCTTCGTGCCAGTCGCGGAACGCGCGCGCGAACGAGGCGCCGTCCCGCTCGAACCAGTCGATCGCGATGCGCGACGTGTTCATCAGCCGCTCGAAGCGCAGCTTCGCGACGATGAGCGCGGTGATCGCGACGCCGCGCGGGTTCGCGTCGCGCACCGCGCGCGCGAGTTCGGGATCGAGCGCCGGATCGCCGGCGACCGCGCGGAACGCCGCCGCCGGGTCGCGCGACCGCAGCGCGGCGCACATCCGCTCTTGGAGTCGTGCCGCGCCCCCACTCACGAGATCATCTCCCGCAACCGGGCGAGCTCGCCTTCGAGCACCGGCACGTCGTCGTCCTCGACCGTGCCCTCCATGCGCTCGAGCGTGACGGCCTCGACGCGCGGGCAGCGCGGCAGCGTCCACTCGAGCAGCTCGAAGACCGGCTCGGGCACCGCGTCGTCGTGGCTGTCGAGGCGCATCACGCCGCGGTCCGGCAGCCACGCGGGGTCGCTGTCCTTCCCGCCCGAGACGTGGATCTCGATGACGCGCTCGAGCGGGAGGCGCGCGATCCACGCGCGCGGATCGAACCCCGCGTTCACCGCCATCGTGTGCACGTTGTGCAGGTCGAGCAGCAGGTGTCCGCCGTCCACGTCGACTGCTCGGCCGAGGAAGCTCGCCTCGTCCAATGGATCGGCGAGGTGGAAGTAGGTCACGGCGTTCTCGAAGCCCACGCGCGGGACGACGCGACGCATCGCCGCGAGCGACTCGCGCGCGGCGGCGAGCACGCCGTCGTCCGGCGGGGCCGGCAGATGCAGCGCGACGTCGTCGCCGCCGAGCAGGCAAGCGCCGAAGTGGTCGGTGTACCAGCGGAAATCGAGCGCCGCGTGGACGCGCGTGACGTTTGCGACGATCGCATCGCGCCGCGCGCGGATCGCCGCGCCGTCGCCGACCGAGCACGGCGAGATCGCGACCCCGTGCGCGATGAAGTTCTTCCCGAAGCGATCGCCGAGCGCGCGGTACAGCTCGAGGAACGAGTTGTCCCGCGTCTCGCCGTTCGCGCGCGTGAACCAAAGCGTCTCCGGCGTCGCCTCGAACAGATCGACGCGATCGAGCAGCGGCTCGACGCGATCGAGGAAGTCCTTCGAGGGCTGGAGGGAGAAGGCGAGGGCGGGCATGGGGCGGGAGGTCACGGTTGCGCCGTGAGGAACTGCAAGAACCGTCTCGACACGTGATCGAGCGCCGCTCGTCCGCAAGCGATGCCGGAGCCGTCGGGTTGTGGTTCTTCGTCGATCGCGATCACGCCGCATCCCAACGATCGCGCCCACTTCGCCCCGTCCGGCGGCGCGTCGCGGAGCCACTCGATCGCGACCGCCGAAAGCGCGATGCGGTTGCCGCTCGTGATGAGGAAGCGGCGGCGGTTCATCGGCTCACTTCAGCGGTTCGCCGCGACGTCCGTCAGGAACATCACGAAGCGCCGTCCCCGCTTCGGCGTCATCGCCCTCCCGCAGGCGACGCGCGGCAAGCCGTCGGGCTCGGCGAACGGC
>CAZOLL010000867.1:0-1587 GCA_964580365.1 uncultured Phycisphaeraceae bacterium | reverse complement strand
CGGAGCGCCGATCCGCATCTTCGCCGACGTGCTCGTCAAGCACGCGACCTCGCTCCGCGACGAGTCGGTGGCCGTTCAGGTCAAAGAGTTGATCGGCCGGGCCCTCGCCGACGCGGTGCTGGTGACCGGACCGGCGACCGGATCGCCTCCCGACCTCCACCGCCTGCGCGACGTGCGGTCGGCCGCGGGCGACGCGGACATCGTCGTCGCGAGCGGCGCCACGCCCGAAAACGTCGCGGCGCTCGCCGCCCACGCCGACGGCTTTATCGTCGGCACCAGCCTGAAACGCGGCGGGTCCACCACCGCTCCGGTCGACCCGCGCCGCGCGGCCGCCTTCGTCCGGGCCGCTCGGGCCGCACGGACCGCGCCCGGCGCGCGCGCTCGTTGAAACGACGCCGCCCGCGCCATAGGATCGCTTCCCTCGTCCACGCTGGAACCGGAATGGGTCACGAACCTCTTCGCATCACCGAGCCGCTGATCGTCCCCTCTGCGCTCGACCCCGATGCCGTCAAGATCATCCGCAGGCTGAAGCGATTCGGACACGAGGCGTACCTCGTCGGCGGCTGCGTCCGCGACCTCTCGCTCGGCCACGTCCCCAAGGACTTCGACATCGCCACCTCGGCGCGGCCGCGTCAGGTGAAGCGACTGTTCCGCAACAGCCGGATCATCGGCCGCCGGTTCAAGCTGGTGCACATCCAGTTCGGCAGCTCGGTCATCGAGGTGTCGACGTTTCGCAAGAATCCGGGCGACACGGGCGGCGATGCTCCCGAGCCGAACGACCTCCCGCTGGAAGCACGGGACGCCCGCACGGACGAACCGGTCGGCGCGGAAGGCATGAGCGACGACGATCCGACGCCCGCAACGGATCGAGCGAGCAGCGACGACCCCGCGACCGACGGCGACGCGCCCCGCTTCGACGATCGCGGCCCGGCCGGCCACGTCATCGGGCCGACCGACGCTTCCGACGGTGACCTCGACGACGACGGCGACGACGACGATCGCCGCGGGGACCTGCTGATCCGCCGCGACAACGTGTTCGGCACCGCCGAACAGGACGCCGTCCGCCGCGACTTCACCATCAACGGGCTGTTCTACGACGTCGACGAGAACGTCGTGATCGACTACGTCGGCGGTACCGAGGATCTCTCGCGCCGCGTCATCCGCACCATCGGCGACCCCGTGATCCGCTTCCAGGAGGATCCGGTCCGCATCCTCCGGGCGATCAAGTTCGCGGCGCGCCTCGACTTCACCATCGAACCCGCCACGCGGTCGGCGCTCGAGGAATACAAGGTCGACCTCGGCAAGTGCGCGTCGCCGCGGCTGTCGGAAGAACTGTTGAAGCTCCTCTCGTGCGGCGCGGCGCGCCGCGCGATCGAGCTGCTCGAGTCGACGCGGGTTCTCGAGGTCTTCCTGCCGGAGCTCGAACGCTTCCTCGGCGAGGACGCCCGTATCGCCGGGTTCGAAGGCAGCGCGCGCGACTTCGTGCTGAAGAGCCTCGAAGCCCTCGACGAGCTCGACCGCGGCCGGCGCGTGGTGTCGAACGCGATTCTGCTCGGCGTGCTCCTGCTCGGTCCGATCCGCGCGGAG
>CAZOLL010000866.1:0-1590 GCA_964580365.1 uncultured Phycisphaeraceae bacterium | reverse complement strand
CGTTCCTCGAGCACGACGACGCGAACCGCGCGCTGATGGGTTCGAACATGCAGCGCCAGGCGGTGCCCCTGATCAAGGTGGATCCGCCGTGCGTGTCGACGGGGATGGAGAAGTCGGTCGGGTACAACTCGGGCATGGTGGTGAAGGCCAAGAACGCCGGCACCATCACGTTCGTGGACGCCCAGCGGATCATCATCGACAACTCCGACGAGTACGTGCTCCGCAAGTTCGTCGGCCTCAACGAGCGGACGTGCCTGAACCAGCGCCCGGTCGTGAAGATCGGGCAGAAGGTCAGCAAGGGCGACGTCATCGCCGACGGCGCCTCGACCAAGATGGGCGAGCTGGCCATCGGCAAGAACGTGCTGGTCGCGTTCAACACCTTCGACGGGTACAACTTCGAGGACGCGATCGTCATCAACGAGCGCCTGGTGAAGGACGACGTCTTCACGTCGATCCACATCGACGCCTTCGACGTCGAGATCCGCGAGACCAAGCTGGGGCGCGAGGAGTTCACGCGGGACATCCCCAACGTCTCGGAGAAGATGCTCCGCAACCTCGACGACGTGGGCGTGATCCGCATCGGCACCCGCGTCGGCCCCGGCGACATCCTGGTCGGCAAGGTCAGCCCCAAGAGCAAGACCGAGCTGACGCCGGAAGAGAAGCTCCTGCACGCGATCTTCGGTCGCGCGGGCGAGGACGTGAAGAACGACTCGCTCGAGGTGCCCGCCGGCGTCGAGGGTGTGGTCATCGGCGCCAAGCGGTTCAGCCGGCGCATGCACCTGACGGCGGACCAGAAGAAACGTCTCAACGCCGACATCGAAGAGTACGGGCGCCAGATGGACGCCCAGGTCGTCGCCATCTTCAAGCAGATGGTGTCGCTCATCAACCAGCAGGTCGGCACCGAGATGGTCGACCCGAGCACCCGCCAGAAAGTCGGCGCCAGCGACATCCCCGAGGTCATCCTGGAGCAGATCCAGGGCTTCGACATGAAGTGGATCAAGGGCTCGAAGGAGACCCGCGAGCAGGCGGAGATGACCTACCGCCAGTTCTGGCCGCGTATCGAGGCCAACCGCAAGGAGAAGGAACGCAAGATCGGGCACATGAAGCGCGGCGATGAACTGCCGACGGGCGTGCTCGAGATGGTGAAGGTCTACGTCGCGACCAAGCGTCAGCTCTCGGTGGGCGACAAGATGGCCGGTCGTCACGGCAACAAGGGCGTCATCGCCCGCATCGTGCCGGAAGAGGACATGCCGTTCATGGAGGACGGCACGAGCGTCGAGGTGCTGCTCAACCCGCTGGGCGTGCCCAGCCGCATGAACGTCGGACAGATCCTCGAGACGCACCTGGGCTGGGCGGCCAAGGTCCTGGGATTCCAGGCCGTCTCCCCGGTCTTCGACGGCGCGACGGAGGACGAGGTGCACGCGGCGGTCGAGGAGGCCAACGAGCACGTCCGCCGCAAGCTCGACGAGTACGAGCGGGCGGGCAAAGCGCCGCACTGGCGCGAAGTGCTGGCGATCATGCCGCGCGGCGGCAAGATCCAGCTCTTCGACGGGCGCACGGGCGAACCGTTCACGCAGAAGACGACCGTCG
>CAZOLL010000865.1:0-1599 GCA_964580365.1 uncultured Phycisphaeraceae bacterium | reverse complement strand
CCTCGGCGCGGCTCTGCAGCGTGTCGGGATTCTCGATCGCGCGCCGGAACCAGTATGCGATCGAGAGGACGATCAGCGTCAGGACCGCGACTTGCGCTCCGCTGGTGCGGAACCGGCCGAACGCGGGCTCGCCGTCCGCGATGCGCAGGACGAACCGGTCGACGGCATCGAGCGCGAAGTAGACGAGCGCGAGCACGACGATTGTGTAGAAGCACGATTCCAGCAGACGAATGCTGCATTGGTGCCGCGAGCGCATCACGCGCGGCTCGTAGAGGTCGTTGAAGAAGAACGTGACCTGGAACGTGCCGACGATCACGAGGCCGCGAAGGACGAGGTCGACCCACGGCACCGCGTGCGCCGGCTCCGCGCCGCTGAGCACCTGCAAGATCGTGCGCAGGTTGGAGAACGTTGTCACCGCGGTCAGCAGCACCACGGACTCGACGGCGATCAGCGCGAGCTTGCGGGGGGACAACGCAGCGTTCCTATTCGACGTCGTCGATCCACTCGACGACGGGCTCGCGGCCGTCGCTGTACATCACGATCGACACGATCCCGAAGCGGTAATCGACGTCCGCGTCTTCGAGGCGGGCAAGGTACTCGAGCGCGGCCCTGCGCATGTGCGCGAGCTTCGCGACGTCGACGGCCCGCCACGGGTCGCCGAAGCGATCGGTCGCGCGCGTTTTCACCTCGACGAACACGAGGCCGGTGGCATCCGACACGACGAGGTCGATCTCGGCGGAGCGGGTGCGGACGTTCTTCGCGACGATGGTGAAGCCGCGCGCTTCGAGGGCGCGCGCCGCGAGCGCCTCGCCCCGTGCACCAAGCGGTCGCGCGTCGACCACCGAGGTCACGAACGCGGGGCGTTCGTGTTGGAGGCCTCGACCGCGGCCTTCGCATCGGCGGCATCGCCGGCGACGACGCCGGCGATCGCCGCGCGGGTGAATCGCATGCGGACGTTGCTCGAATCGTCGACCTTGACGGTGACCGACTGCTCGTCGAGCGAGACGACGGTGCCGTAGAGCCCGCAGTTGAGCAGGATGCGGTCGTGCTTCTTGATCGCGGCGAGCATCGCCTGGCGGCGCTTCTGCTCCTTGCGCTGCGGGAGCACCATCATCACGAGGAAGATGACCAGGAGGCCGAGGAACATCGGCCACATGGGGCCGGTCGGCGGCGCGCCGGCGGGCTGATCCTGGGCGAGCAGCACGATCCACGAGTTCATGAAGGGCTCCGACGGATTCCGCGACAGTCCAGCAACCGACTGGTCCGCACGACCGCCGGTTCTTCGGTCGCACGAGAAGCGCAGCAGTTTATCGAGGCGCCGACGCCGCAACAATCCAGCGCGAAGGACCTCTAGAATCGCCGCCCCATGGCGGAGTTCAGCCCGAAAGTCGAGCCCGGCGAGCGCGTTGCCGTCGCGATGAGCGGCGGCGTCGACTCGTCCGTTGCCGCACTGCTCCTCAAGCGCGCAGGGTGCAATGTCGTCGGGTTCTTCCTGCGCAATGGCGTCGTCGCCGGCGGCAGCGGTGCGTCCCGTTCGTGCTGCTCCGCGTCCGACGCGGCTGACGCGCGTCAGGTGGCTTCCGCGCTCGAGGTGCCGTT
>CAZOLL010000864.1:0-1600 GCA_964580365.1 uncultured Phycisphaeraceae bacterium | reverse complement strand
TCAGGTGGTTAGAGCGTACGCCTGATAAGCGTAAGGTCGGTGGTTCGAGTCCACCGAGGCCCACCAGTTTCGGCCGACTCGTATTGCTGCGACTGGTGGAGAACGCTGACCTTCGGATCGAACACGCGGGGGCGTAGCTCAATTGGAAGAGCGTCTCCCTTGCACGGAGAAGGTCGCCGGTTCGAGTCCGGTCGCCTCCACCAGATTCGCGGAAGAGCTGGCCTCACGTTCGCGCTGGCGTCTCACGACACCGCGCCCGAGCCTATGCTCGCGTATGATGATCTTTGACAAGTGAACCGTGGAATCGACCACAACTGCAAATAACGATTCTCAGCGAACGCCGAGAACGGATTCCCATGCGCATGACTCAGCAATGAGTCGTGCTCAGGACAAATGTAGTCAAGTTAGTAAGAGTGCATGGTGGATGCTTTGGCGTCGGTAGACGATGAAGGGCGTAGGACGGCTGCGAAAAGCTCCGGGGAGTCGCCAACCAGGCTTTGATCCGGAGATGCCCGAATGCGGAAACGCTCCGTGGTGCTGCCACGGAATGTGTCACTGAATCCATAGGTGCCACAAGACAACCCAGGGAACTGAAACATCTCAGTACCTGGCGGAAGAGAAAGAAACCTCGACTTCCCTAGTAGCGGCGAGCGAACGGGAAACAGCCTAAACTCGACACGTGCAAGCCGGCGGGCGTTGCGTGTCGGGGGTCGTGGGAGCTGCAGGACGGCTCTGCCGAGCCGTCAGAGAGTTACAAAGTTCATTGGTAGCCGAACGTTCTGGAAAGCTCGGCCACAGCGGGTGATAGCCCCGTAGGCGACATCAATGAACCTCTCCGCAGTTTCCCGAGTATCGTCAGTCACGTGAAACCTGGCGTGAATCTGGGGGGACCACCCCCTAAGGCTAAGCACTTACCGACGACCGATAGCGCACAAGTAGCGTGAGCGAAAAGTGAAAAGAACCCCGGGAGGGGAGTGAAAGAGTCCCTGAAACCATGCACTTACAAGCGGTCGAAGGCCTATGGCTCCGCAAGGAGCAATGGCTGACGGCGTACCTTTTGCATAATGGAGCGGCGAGTTATTCTACAGAGCGAGGTTAAGGGCCAACGGCCCGTAGCCGAAGGGAAACCGAGTGCGAAATGCGCGACTCAGTTCTGTGGAATAGACCCGAATGCAGGTGATCTATCCATGGTCAGGCTGAAGCGGATGTAATAATCCGTGGAGGGCCGAACTCACTATCGTTGAAAAGATAGGGGATGAACTGTGGATAGGAGTAAAAGTCTAACCAAACCTGCGGATAGCTGGTTCTCCTCGAAATAGCTTTCGGGCTAGCCTCGCGCGATGCGTGACGGGGGTAGAGCGACTGAATGGGCTTGGGGGGTTACCCACCTACCCTGCCTAATCAAACTCCGAATACCGTCATGTCGAGCGCTGGAGTTAGTCGACCGGGGATAAGCTTGGTCGACAAGAGGGAAACAACCCAGACCGCCGGCTAAGGTCCCAGAGACGAACTCAGTGGTCAAAGGAAGTGAAAGTGCTAAGACAGCCAGGATGTTGGCTTAGAAGCAGCCATCATTTAAAAAGTGCGTAACAGCTTACTG
>CAZOLL010000863.1:0-1602 GCA_964580365.1 uncultured Phycisphaeraceae bacterium | reverse complement strand
CTCGCCGCGCGCGACGATCGACGCGAGTCGGTGATCGGCGGAGGCGCGCTCCGTCGCGCACCGACGCAGATCTTCCTGGGCGTCGAGCCGGCGGCCGGCGGCGATGTTCTCCTCGCGCTCGAGCTCGGCGCGCTCGCGCGCGCTGACGGCGAGCTCGCGCTGGAAGATCTTGCAGCGATCGGCGAGTCGCGCGCTCGCGGAGCGACTCTCGACGATGCCCGCGTCCACCTCGCGCTTGCGCCGCTCCGCGTCGGCGACGCCGGCGGTCCAGTCGGCGATCTCCGCCGCCGTGCGCGCCTCGTCGCTCGCCAGGCGCGACAGCTCCGCATGCAGCTTCGTCGCGCTCTCCGCGAGGCGGTCGCGCTCGCTCTTGCGCTCGACGAACCCGAGCGTCTTCGCCGCGGGGCGGTCGACGAACGCGCCGGTCGGGTCAAGGCGCGCGCCGTCCTGCGACACGACGAACGCGCCCGAGCCGAGGCGGTCGAGCACCGCCGCGAGCATCGCCGGCCCGTCGCCTGACACGAGCTCGACCGCGCCGAGGATCGGCGCGACGAGCCGGCGCACGCGCTCCGGCAGGTCGAGGCTCGCGAACCATGCTCCGGTCCGGGCGCCGGCCGGCGCGGCGGCGCCGAGGTCGACCGGGCGATCCATCACGAGGAAGGTCGCCGGGCCAGTGCCCTCGGAGCGCAGGAACTCGAGGCAGCGCTCGAGAGCCGGGCGATCCTCCACGACGACCGCGCCGGCCAGCGGGCCGAGCGCGGCGTCGAGCGCGCGGGCGGCGTCGCGCGGCGCCGGCAGCAGGTCGCCGAGCAACCCGAGGACGCCGGTCAGGCACGTGCCCGGCTCGCGCGCGGCGCGCACGAGGCGGCGCGAGCCTTCGGCGGCGCCTTCCATCCGTTCGATGACCGCGTCGAGCGTCTCGCGCCGCGACTCGATCGCCGCGAGCTCCGCGGAGACCTGCGACACGCGGCGGTTCAGCTCGACCTCGCGCTCGCGGCGGATCTTCAGTTCCGCGGAGGCGTCGTCGAGCGAGCGCGCTTCGGCCTGCGAGCGGCGGTCGAGCTCGTCGAGATCGCGCTCGACGGCCTGCGTCTCCGCGACGGCGCGCTCGAGGAACAACGACAGCTCGACCTCGCGGCGCACGAGGCGCTCGCGCGAATGCCCGAGGCCGCGCGATTGCGATTCGAGCGCGGCGAGCTCGTTCGAGCTGCGCAGCTCCACGTCGGCGAAAGCGGCGATCTCGCGGTCGAGGGCTTCGATCGCGGCCTTGCGCTCCGTCTCGGCGGCCTCGGCCTCCATCACGCGAAGACGGCGCGCGGCGACCTCGGCTTCCGCCGCCGCGAGCGCGCCGGCGTGACCGGCGGCCTCCGCGGCGAGCGCGGCCTCTTCCGAGCGGCGCTCGTCGAGTTCGCGGCCGAGGCGGTCGGCCTGCTGTCCGCGCTCCGACGAGAAGTGGCGCGATTCGCTCTCGCGCTGGCGCAGCGCGGTGAGGCGCGCCTGGTCGGCCTCGAGGCGCGCGCGCGCCTCGGCCTGGCGGGCGCGAACGTCGGCGAGCGCCTCCTGGCGGCGCGCGGCCTCGGCTTCGATGCCGCCGACGCGTTC
>CAZOLL010000862.1:0-1603 GCA_964580365.1 uncultured Phycisphaeraceae bacterium | reverse complement strand
AGACCGCCATGCCGTCGACCAGCGCGCGCACGGCAGGGTTGATCGTCGAGGCGTGGTTCGCCACGTCGACCTCGTAGTCGAGCACGAACGTCGACTGCGTCCCGGCGAGCGCGAACGCATGTCCGACCGCCGCCGGCAGGATCGCGACGCGCTCCGCCTTCTCGGTGCCGCGATCGGCGAGGTCGAGCACGAGCGGCGGGCAGTCGCGCCGCGGGACGAGCGCCGCGAGTGCGCCGTTCATCATCGGCTCCGCCAACCCGCGCTTCGCGCAGCAGACGATCCAGTGGTGGACCGTCTGCGCCCAGATCACCGTGTCCTCGAGTCCGGTGCGGCTGATCGCTTGGTTCGTCCGGTCGACCAGCTCGTCGTCGACGCGCGAGACGCGGATCGGCGGGAGGACGAACTCGATCGGCACGGAATCGCCCCGCGCGTTCGCGAGCTGCCAGTTCTCGTCGTCCGGGGCGCGGAAGCCGCTGGCCAGGTCGCCGCCGATGTCGATGATCATCAGCTCGCGCTCGCCGCACTCGAACTTCTGCGCCGGCGACGACGCCTGCTCGACCGTCACGTCGACCAGGACGCCGCCTTGGCCGGGCCGCGCCGCGACGTAGGCGTGCGCGGTGCGTCCCTCGGACAGCCGCGCGGAACCGGCGATCGTCGCGAAGCCGAGATGCGGCGTCTCGATCACGCCGCCGGCGGGCACGTCGTTCACCGCGTTGTCGGTCCGGATCTCGTGGAAGAGGTTCAGGTCGACGTCGGACGACTTCTCGCGCTCCCACGCGTGCCGGATCGCGAACGACACCAGCACGTCGCCCTTGCTGCCGCGCTGCGCGACGATCTGTCCCGTGGTCCCGATCGAGTAGCGGTCGATGACCGGCTCGTGGCGCGCCGCGCCCTCGGCGATCTCGACGTCGAAGTCGCGCACGTACTGCACGAGCTTTTCGGCGCGCAACGCCGCGGGAACACACGAGCGCAGCGACGAGCGAAACGTCTGCACCAGCTTCGCGCGGTTCGGGTTCGCGAGCGGGTCGCCCGATTCCGTGCGGTAGACGTCGACGCGCACCGTGATCGGGCTCGCCAGCGCTTCGCCGAGGAAGGCGAGGCAGCGCTCGACCTCGCGCTGCACCGCGTCGGGTGCGGCGACCATCAGCAGGCGGCCGCCGTCGCCGCCGAGCTCGAGCCAGCGTCCCGGCAGCTCCCACTCGTCGGGCGCCACCACCGTGCGCACCATTTCCATCACCTGCTCGGGCTCGATCGGTGCGACCGGCTCGGCGCCGTCCTCGAACGAATCCGTGCCGGGTTGGATCGGCGTGACCTGGATCGAGCGGATCGCCGCGCGTCCCGGCGGGGCGATCGTCGAGATGTCGTAGGACCGCGTGACGACCTCCGCGGTGGGCGGGTCGGCGAGGGCGAGCGCGAGACAGAGGATCGGCGTGAACATGACGGACTCCGTTCGGGGAAGGTCTTTCAGTCGGGTCACATCCCGGCGCCGCCGGCGCCGCCGGCGCCGCCGGCGCCGACGAGCGCGCGGGCGAGTGTCCGCGTTTCCCATTGGTGGGGGGGCTTGCCGTCGCGGGTCCAGCGGCGCGCGATCACCGTCGCGTCC
>CAZOLL010000861.1:0-1608 GCA_964580365.1 uncultured Phycisphaeraceae bacterium | reverse complement strand
CGCGTCGCTCTCGCGCTCGGCGACGACGTGCTCGACTCGATCGAGGACCGGCTGCTCGACCTCCGTGGCGAGCTGCGCCGCGCGGTCGCGTTCTGCGGCTCCGACCGCACGCCGGTTTCCGCGGCGCGCGCGACAGGGCTCGCCGCATCCTCCTCCGCCGAAGAAGCCGCGGAGCTCGCCGCGCTCGCGTGGCTGGAGGAATCGAGCGACGACGCCGAGGCGGGCAAGACTGCGATCGAAACCGTGCTGCGGCGCGACCTCGACCTCATCGCGAGACTGCGCGGCCTCACGCTCTCGATCGGAGGCGGCGCGTGAGCGAGCTGCGCGAGCGACTCCTGCGCGCGATCCGCCGCGAGCGCCGCGCGGGCAAGAAGCAGTTGAAGGACGTGCATGCGCTGCCGGTCGGCGAGCGCGTCGAGGCGGGCGAGTCGGTGCACGGTCTGCAGGTCGCGGTGCGCGACGCGGACGGGGCGCTCCGGCTGCGTTGCCGCGACAACCGCTCGCGCTTCCGGGCAGGCGATCCGCTGTGGTTGTCCTCGGGCGAGCGCCCGGACCGCGGCCTCGCCGTCGTCTTCCGCGACCACGACCCGAACCGCGGCCTGCTCACGGTCGACCCCGACCGCTTCCAGACCGACGCGCGCGTCGAGCTGTCCGGGGCGCTCGTGCTCGACCGGCGCGAGATCGATCTCTCCGAGCGCCAACTGCGCGCGGTGGCCGCGCTGTTCGACGACCCGCGGCTCGCCGCGGCGCGCGAGCTGCTCGCGGGCGGCGGCGGCGCGTCCACGTCCGCGCCGCTCGCGCTCGCCGCGTCGTTCGCGGACGGGCTCGACGCGGACCAGCTCGCGGCGTTCGAAGCCGTCGCCTCGCGGTCGTGCACGCTCGTCCAGGGCCCGCCCGGCGCGGGGAAGACGCGGCTCGCCGCCGCGATCGTCGGCGCGGCAGCGCGCGCGGGGCTCCGGGTGCTCGTCACGGCGTTCACGCACCGCGCGGTGAACAACGTGCTCGCGGCGGCGCTGCGCCTCGACGATCCGCCGCGCATCATCAAGATCGGCGCCGCGACGCAGGCCGACGATCTCGAGTCCGCCGGCGCGCGGCTGGTTCCGACGGCGGGGCGTCTGCCGCCGCAGCGCTCTCTCGAACCGGGCGTCGTCGTCGGCGCGACGACGCACGCGGCGGTCGCGCTGTTCGGCCGGCGCTTCGACCTCGTGCTCGTCGATGAGGCCGGGCAGGTTTCGCTGTCGAACGCGTGCGCCGTGCTCGCGCTGGGCGAGCGCTTCGCCGTCATCGGCGACCACCGCCAACTTCCGCCGCTCGTCGTCGCGGAGCACGCGGACCCGCTCGCGTCGCGCTCGCTCTTCGAGCACCTCGCGGAGCGCATCGAGACGCGCCTGCTGACGCGCACCTACCGCATGAACGACGAGCTGGTCCGCTTCCCGAGCGCGGCGTTCTACGGCGGCCGACTCGTCGCCGCAGATGTGAGCGCCGCGCGGCGCCTCCCGCCCCTGCTCGCCGGCGATCCGATCCTCGCGCCGGACCCGCCGGGCGTGATCGTCCCGATGACGCACGCGGGGGCGCGCATCCTCGCGCCGCGCGAAGCCGAGTTCGCCG
>CAZOLL010000860.1:0-1612 GCA_964580365.1 uncultured Phycisphaeraceae bacterium | reverse complement strand
GCCGCGAAGCCGTCGGGGACGAGCAGCGCGGCCGCGCGCGTGGACGCGGCGAGCGCCGCGTACTTCGGATGCGAGACGAACGAGAGGTCGCCCGCGCCCGCGTCGGCGAGGCCGTTCAACCCCGTGATCGCGACCTTGCCGTCGCCGTCGACGACGGCGCCGAGCTTCGCTGCGATCTCGTCGAGTGTGCGGGGTCTGGTCATCGCGTCGGACCGGCGCGAAGAAGGGTCAACGGTTCAGGATGCTAAGGATGGTCGAAGTGATGTCGAGCGCGGGATCCGCGTAGAGCACGTCGCGCAGGTACATCTCCGCCGACACCTGCTCCTGCGTCTTGCCGGCGAAGTCGCCCTTCCTCAACTGCAGCACCACCTCGATGCCCTGCGCCTTCGCGTACTCGGCGATCGCGGCGCTCGCCTGGTCCCACGCGGCCTTCTGGGAGTCGGTGATGCGACGCAGGCGCTCGCGGTCCTTCTCCTCGAAGTCCTGCTGGAACTCGAGACGCTTGCGGTCGAGCTCTCGGCTCTTCGACTTGAACTCCTCGGAGTCGGGCGAGAACACCTCGAGGTCGGCCGCGGCCTTCTTCAGCTCCTCGTCGCGCGCCTTGAACACGCGCTTCACGTCGTCGATCCACGCGCGTAGCGCGGTGTCGGCCGCCACGAACGGCTTCGCGGTGCTCAAGACCAGCACGACGTCGACGACGGCGACGCGCGACTGCGTGGCGTCTGCGGCCTTCCACCCGCGGCCGTCGGGCGAGGCGAACAACAGGGCGACGATCGAGCCGGCGCCGATCAGCGCGGCGCGCGAGAGCAGTGCACTCATGGACGATCTCCGATGGTCCGTGGCGACTTTCGGCGGCGATCAGAACCGCGTGCTGACGCGGATGCTGAAGTATTCTTCGTCGTCGTCCGGCCCTTTCAAGAGCGGGAGCGCGACATCGAGCGCGACCGGCGTCTGGCCGAGGAACGGCAGCTTGATCCGCACGCCGGTGCCGACCGCGAGACGCGGCGTCGAGACGAGACCCGAGAGCGTGTCGACGGAGCCGGCGTCGACGAACGCGACGCCGCGCAGGACGTGGTTGTCCTCGTCGAGCAGCGGGTCATACGAGGAGTAGAGCGGGAACTGGTATTCGGCCGACGCGGCCCAAGCGAAGTCGCCGCCGAGGTGGACGTCCTTCTCCTCCGGTCCGACGCCGCGGTACTCGAAGCCGCGGATGGGGAAGTCGCCCGTCGCGCCGCCGCCTTGGAAGCGCTCGAAGAACGGCAGGTCGCCGGAGAAGCCGTTCGCGGCGCCGAACGCGCCCTTCAACGCGACGACCTGGCGGCGCCCGCGCTCGTCCTCGGAGACGGGGATCAGCACGCTTCCGTTCACGACCGCGCGCTGGCCGAGGCCGTCGGCGAGCAAGAGTTCGTAACGCGCGCCGAAGTCGAAGCCTTCCTCCGGGTCGATCGGGCGGTCGAATTCCGCATACTTCGCGAACACGCCGACCTCGGGGACGACGTTCGTTCCTTCGACGTCCTCGACGTCGTGCGGCGCGTCGTCGAGATCGCCGATGTCGACCATCTCGAGGCGTCCGGTGACGCCGGCGGTCCAGTGCTCGTCGAGCTTCTTCGAG
>CAZOLL010000859.1:0-1616 GCA_964580365.1 uncultured Phycisphaeraceae bacterium | reverse complement strand
CGACCGCGTAGCCGAGGACGAGCACGGCGATCGCGCCGCCCGTGAACACCAGCGCGGAGTCGAGCCACCACTCCCAAGGCACGCGCGTCACGTCGTCGCGCAACCCGATCGACGAGACGAAGACCTGGCCGTCGTCGTCGACCTCCTTGGAGAACTTGCGGTTCTTCTTCTCGGCGCGCGCCGGCGAAGCCTGGTACCCCTTGCCGCCGAGGCGGTTCTCGTAGAGGTACGGCACGCCCTGGATCGTCCGGATGTCGGTCATGTCATCGAGGAAGTCACGCGCCGGCTCGAACTCGCCGGAGATGAGCGCCTCGCGCAGATTGGGCACGCCCTTCAACCCCTCCTCGGTCGTCGGATACCTCCCGACCGACTTCTTGTATTGGTCGAGCTTCTTCGCGACGACGTCGAGTTGATGCTGCTGGAACCGGATGATCGCCTTCTGGCGTTCACGCTCGGGACCGAACCGGCGGTCTTCGATCACGCTGGTGCAGATGAGCAGCGAGACCAGGATGAGCAGCACGTCGAGGGGCTTCACGTCTCCTCCAACGGCGAAGGATACGGAGCCGTACCCGGCGCCGGAAGTGCGGCGCTTCTCGCTTCGAAGGCGCGGATAGAGTGCAACGGGAGTCGCGAGTGGCAACGCCACGGTTGAAGATCGAGAGCGGCGAGCAGGCGGGGCGCGAATTCGAGCTGTCCCGCGAGTTCGTGATCGGGCGCGCCAAGACGTGCGACCTCGTGCTGAACGACGAATCGTGCTCGCGCCTGCACGTACGCCTGGCGCCCGACGCGCAGGGCTGCTCGGTCGAGGACCTCAACTCCACGAACGGCACCTTCCTGAACGGCGAGCGCGTGAACCAGGGCGTGGCGCGCGACGGCGACTCGATCCTCGTCGGAGGCACCACGCTGCGGTTCGTCCTGCCGCGATTCGACTCGTCGTCTACGGTCGTGATCGCCGGCGCCGCGCGCGACGGAGCGAAGGTGGTGCTCGACGTCGCGCTCGACCCGGCGCCCGCGCCGAAGACGCCCGAGACGATGACCGCCGCCCTCGCGGCGATCGAGCCCTTGATCGACGCCGTCCGCGCGACGCCGGATCGAATGCTGGCAGCCAAGACGCTGGCGGACCATCTGCGCCGGGGGCTCGGCGCCGAGCGCGCGTTCATCGCGCTCTACCGCGCCGGCGCCGACTCGCCCAACTCGGCGACGGTGGTCGCGGTGCCCGACCTGCACGTCGACCTCGAGCGGCCGTGGATCCTGCGCGCCCTCGCGAAGCGGCGCGCGCTGATGCTCGAGGACGCGACCGACAAGAAGAGCGGGCTGTACGCGCTGGTCGTCCCGGTCGAGCGCGGTTCCGCGGGCCGCCTGCTCGCCTACGTCGATCGCCGCAAGACTCCGTTCACCGCCGACCACCTCGCGCTCGCGGCGCGCATCGCGTCGATCGGCGCGGTCCTGGTGCAGTGGGCCGAGTCGCTGGAGCGCACGCGCGTCGAGCTCGCCGACCTGCGCGGCAAGCTCGAGAGCGACCGGCGCATCGTCGGCGAGAGCCCGGTGCTGCAAGAGGTGGTGAACGCCGTGCGTCGCAGCGCGGCCACGCTGCATCCCGTCCTCGTCATCGGCGA
>CAZOLL010000858.1:0-1625 GCA_964580365.1 uncultured Phycisphaeraceae bacterium | reverse complement strand
GGCTGACGCACGCGATCGCGACGGAGAACCATCGCGCGCAGGTGATCGCGCTGGACTCCAACGTGCGTCAGCTGCCGCGCACCGGCACCGGCTGACGCGTCAGCTGGTCGGAGGTTCGCTCGGCGCAGCGGCCGCAGGCGCGGGCACGCCGAACAGCGCGGCGAGTTCGTCGAAGCAGTTCGTGCCGTCGATCGTCAGGGCGCGCAGGATCTCCGGGGTCTTGCGCGCGAAGGCGGGTCCTTGTGCGAGGAAGCGCTCCGCTGGTGCTTCGGTCGACGCGCCCGGATCGATCAAAGCGCACAACAGGTGCACGGCCGACTTCCAGTTCGGCGTCTCGCCGAGCGCGGCGATGCCACGCAGGGTCTGCTCGAGGAAGACGCGGTACGCGGGGGCGATGACGGCGCTCGCGACGGTGAGCAGCAATCGTTCGAGGTTCTGGCGGTTGGGTAGATCGTCGAGCGGCGCGTCCGAGCCGCGCCACGCGAACGCGGCGACCTCGACCTGTTCGCCCTCGCTTCGTTGCGCGGTCCAGCGCGGGCGCGCTTGGTCGTCGCGCGACAACGTCCACACGGCGCTTCCGAGGTCGCGGTCGACGCTAATGTGGAACCTCGCGTCGGGCTCGTCGTCGGGGTCGAACACGAGCACGATCCGGTCGACCGGCCGTGGCTCGGCGGGATCGAAGGGACCGAGCGCTTCGAGCTCGAGCTTCAAAGCCTCGAGCAACCCCGTCTTCCCGTTCTTCGCCACGCGAACCTTGGCCTCGACGCCCTCACCGGTGAGCGTGGCGGTCCTGCCGTCGGCGGTCTCGGCGCGGCCGGGCCGCAATCCGAAGCACACGTTGGCCACGGCGCGCAGCGCCACGAGGTCATCGCGACCCTCGCACAGCCAGCGCGAGCGGGTCATTCGCGGACGTCCTCGAACAGTTCGTGGCGCAGCCGCGCGACGTCCTGCAGTGGGATCGCCGTGTGCCGCAGCTCGCCATCGACCAGTCGGAGCTTGAGCAGGCGTAGATCGACGCGAGCGCCCTGGGCGGCGTCGACGAGCTGATCGATGAGCTCGAGGCTGTGCGTGCTCAGCACGACCTGCGTCCCTGCTGCGACGGTGGCCGCGAGCATCGTGACCAGCTCGCGTAGGTATCGCGGGTGCTGGAACGACTCGGGTTCCTCGAGCGCCACCACGCCGCCCGCGGCGCGGACGAGCGCGGCGGCGATCACCAGCAGCCGCTTCATGCCGTCGCCGGCGACGAACACGGGGACCGGTGGCACGCCCTTGCGGATGAGGTGCAGGACGTAGTGGCCGTTGCTCTCGAGGATGCGCAGGTCGGTCAAGCCCGGTGCCGAGTGGGCGAGGGCCGCGACGACGTCGGCGGTGCGACCGGCTCGTTCGAGCTCGGAGTAGGCGTTCTCGAGCGAGTCGGTGGCGCGAGCGAGCTCGACGTCGACGAACGCGGACGGGTGTGGGCGGGGAAACAGCGTGTTGGCAAGTACGGGCGTCCGACGGCCTTCGCTGTCCAGGCCCTGATTCGAAACGACGATCGCGGTGCCGTTCGTTCCCGCCACCCGGGCCTCGCATCGGAGCGCGAATTCCTGCCAGTCTCCGCCCAGCCCAGCGTCGCGCGCCATTTT
>CAZOLL010000857.1:0-1625 GCA_964580365.1 uncultured Phycisphaeraceae bacterium | reverse complement strand
TGCAGATCCGAGCGCTCCGACGGTTCGAGCGCGACGACGATCACGCGCGCCGAGCCGACCGCTTCCGCCGACCGCAACAGCTCGGCAGCGCGCACCGGCACGAGCGCGCGCGCCAGCTTCTCGCGCGACTTCTCCGCCTCCTTCACGCGGCCGATCAGCTTGTCGACCGCGCGCGCGAGCTCCGTCTCTTCCACCGACAGCAGGCGGCCGAGCTCGCGCGCGGCTCTCGCCTTCTCGCGGTGGTCCTTGTGCGCGCGCGCGCCGCAGACGAACTCGACGCGGCAGAGATCGGGCTTCAGGCGCTCGACGCGGCGCACACGGACGATCTCGATCTCTCCGGTGCGGGCGACGTGCGTCCCGCCGCACGGGCAGTGGTCGTAGTCGTCGATCGACACCACGCGGAAGTCGCCTTCGATCGTCGGGTCCTTGCGCAACGCGCCGATCGCGGCGAGGTCGGCCTCGGTCCGCACGATGCGCGCCAGCACCGGGCGGTCCTCCTTGATGACGCGCGCCGCCTCGTCCTCGACACGGGACACGTCGTCATCCGACACGCCGCCGCGGTCGAGGTCGATCGTCGCCGCCTGCGCGCCGAGGTGGAACGACATCGTCTTCGCTTTCAGCACGTTGACGAACGCGCGCGTCAGCAGGTGCTGGCCGGAGTGCTGTTGCGTGTGATCGGCGCGGCGCGCGGCATCGACTTCGCCGGAGACCTCGGCACCGGCGGCCGGAGCAGCGCCGCGCACGCGGTGCACGACGCGGCCGTCTTTCTCCTCGCGCACGTCGATCACCGCGGCACCGCCGAGCGTCCCGTGGTCGCACGGCTGGCCGCCGCCTTCGGGGTAGAACGCCGTCCGATCCAGCTCGACGTCGAACGCTCCGCCTTCGACGGCGGTCGCGGCGACCACGCGCGCAGTGAAGGACGTGATCGAGGAGTCGTCGAACCAGAGGCGATGGACGGGTGCGGTCATGGCGGCTCGGGGCGTGAGGGTAACGACCCGGATCATTATGATCTCGCGCGCTCCGCGGAACCCGCGATTGATCCCGACCAGAACCGCCGCACTCCTCGTGCTCGGCCTCGTGAGCGTCGCACCCGCCAACGGCGGTGAGGCCGACGCATGCGATGCGTTCGCGCGCTGGTTCGAGCGCTACCGAGGCGGCCGCGTCGACCTCTACTGCCCGACGCTCGCCGGCGTCGCGCGCGCGGGGCCGACCCGCTCCGGCGAGACCGTCTACTTCAAGAGCGACAACCTCGAGGTGGCGCGCTCGCTCCTCGACCAACTCGCCGCTCGCGGCGACCGGCGCGCCGCGGAGCTGTTGCTGGACGCCGCGGTCTACCGCGCCGCGAAGGACCCCGCGAAGGAGCGCGCCGACTGCGTGGCGCGCCAGCCGTGGATCGTGCGACGGCTCGCGGCGAGCGCGCTCTCGCGCGTGCGTCAGGCGGATGCGCGGCGCTGGCTCGCCGGCACCGCGCTCGAAGACCCATCGGCAGTCGACGGCGCGGCGCGCCGGGCGGCCGCCGCGACCGCGCTCGGCGACCACCCGAACGCGGTCGAGCTGGAGGCGCTCGCACGCCGGCTCGACGACAGGGACGTCGACGTGCGTGCCGCGGCCGCGGAATCGATCGG
>CAZOLL010000856.1:0-1626 GCA_964580365.1 uncultured Phycisphaeraceae bacterium | reverse complement strand
GAGCTTCGCCGGGTTCCGAATGGTGTTGAGCTTTGGCGTGGTCGCGCAGTCGAAGACCACGTAGAGCCAGAAGTCCTCGCCGAGTCGCTGCGCGGTTCGGTATTCATTCGCGGTGAGCGCGACCTCACCGGTGCCCGCGCGGCCCTTCACCTCGATGAAGCGCGCCTGCACGAACACGCCGGGCTCGGTCGGGTGCGGCTTCTTCGACAGCAGATCGTAGCCTCGGTTCTCGTTCTCGACGCTCTCGACCGCCCAGCCTTGGGCGCGCTCGTGCTCGCTGGCGACCTGCACTGCGATCTTCTCGATCTCTGGGTCGCTTACCATGGGCTTGATGTTCGGCGCATTCTGCTCAGGGTGCGGGAGCACCCACGCGCGCCCGAGGTGCTGCACATCGCCGATGGAGCAGTGGCGTTCCATCTCTAGCTCCTGCCGCCGTCGTTCGAGGCGCGCGTTCAGCTCGTCGAGATGGTCCTCGGCCTGCTTGATGTTCCCCTCGATAGCGGGGATGACCTGGCCCTCGATGCGCCGCTCAATCTGCTCGCCGAGCTTGATCTGCTGCTTGTCGATGAGCGTGTTGAGAGAGATCTCGATGTGCTTGCGCACGACCGAGTTTTCCTTCGTGCGTTGCTCAGCGACCTCGGAGAGGAACGGGTTGAGCGCATGCTGGACGAGGTGAACCTCAACGAGATCGCGCTCGGGTAGGCCCGACAACGTGGGCGCCGCCGTGCCTCGCTCTGAGGGGATGAGGTCGAGGAAGAGCGTTGGCTGGCGCAGGGATAGCGTGCCATCGACGTCGGCGCGCACGACGAAGAGCTTCTTGTGCAGCGTGGTGCCTCGACCATCCTTGATGGACGCAGAGAACACGTCGAGCCGGTACGGCGTCTTCGCGTGCAGGTCCCAAAGCACCGCGCCGCGCCGCAGGTCATCGTCCACGCGATCGGCGACGTCGCTGCGCACTACCTCGAAGAGCGGGTGACCGGGAGTGACCCACTCAAGCGTCGCGTCGTCGCCCAGGAGGCGCTTGTCGAAGACCACGCGCTGGTACTCGCGCCCGAGCTTGCCGAACCGGGGCTCGAGCCGCTCGCCGATGGTGCTCAGCGTTTTCGGAACCTTGCCGACCTTATAGACGTGGTCCTTGCCGCGCACTGGGCTGGGGTGAACGCCCGCGACGGGCCCGGCGTGGACGAAGAAGTCTTCGACTACCTCGGGTACGAGGCGCCGCTCTTTGGCCTCCACAGACTTGCCGACCAGCGCTGAGAGGTTCAGCTCCTTCTTCGCGAGGCCTTCGAGCGTGGAGCCCGTGATGCGCTTGAATCGCTCCGGGTCGATGTCCTTGACGATGCGGTCGGAGATGTCGGTGACGTCGAGCCGTTTCGCGTACATCTCGCGGAACATCTTCTCGAGCGCGTTCGACGGCAGCATCTCGCCGACGACGTCGAACACCTTATCGGTGCCGAGCTCGTCCTTGATCTCGGCGAGCCGCATCAGGAGCTTCTCGAGGACGCGCCCTTCGCGCGTGTTGACCGCCGCGAAGTTGAAGATGAGGCAGTCCTTCTGCTGGCCGTAGCGGTGGATGCGGCCCATCCGCTGTTCGAGGCGCACGGGATTCCACGGGATGTCGTAGTT
>CAZOLL010000855.1:0-1633 GCA_964580365.1 uncultured Phycisphaeraceae bacterium | reverse complement strand
ACAAGGACGCCGCGATCGCGCCCGTGAGTTGGGTCGAGAGGAACTGCCGGCGAGTCTGCACGAAAGGCCTCCGCATCGATTCCATCCGCTCACCTCAACCCAACGACGCTTCCGGGAGCGACTGCACCGCCATCAGCGCGTGCGCGCGGCGGTCGCCGCCCGCGGCCGCGACCGCGGCCGCGACCGCCTGCTCGGCTGCCGCGTCGAGCGGACGGCGCAGCACGAGCTCGCGCGCGCGCGCCGCGATGCGCGCCGCGTCGCCGTCCGCGGCGAGCGCCGGGAACAATCGGTCGAGCGCTTCTTCCGTCGAGCGTGCGAGCCCGTCGAAATCGTCCTTCGAGAAGCGCGCCGCGAACGAAAGCCGCGACAACAGCGCCCCGGCGTGGACGAACGCGCGCTCGCCGTCCCAGCCCTTCACGTTCGGCGGCCGCAGCAGATCCTGTCCCGCGCGGCCGATCGCCTTCGCCGCGAGCGTCGCGTTGATGCGCGCGCCGGCGTGACCGAGCATTCGCAGCGGCCCGACGACGAACTCGACCGGCGATTGCACGTGCGCGGCGCGCCGCTCCTTTGCGCAGAACCAGCGCGACTTGAACAGTGCGCGCAGAAGCTCGCCGATCTCGAACGAGTTCTCGCGCGCGAGCGCTGCGAGAGCTTCGACGACGGCCGCGTCCGGCTCCGGGTCGCCGAAGAAGCGCGCGAGCTTGTACGCGATGAATCGCGGAGCCGCGTCGTTGGCGAGCGCGAGGTCGAGCACGTCCTGCGGAGCGAAGCGCCCGGTCTTGCCGAAGATCGTCTTGTCGGTGCCGTCGTGGCGCGCCGGCACGAACTCGAAGCGGCCGCCGGCGCGGCGGTAGCCGGTGAGCGCGCGCGCCGCCTCGCGGATGTCGTGCTCGGTGTAGTTGCCGACGCCGAGCGTGAACAGCTCGAACAGCTCGCGCGCGAAGTTCTCGTTCGGGTGCGCCTTCTTGTTCTTCTCGCCGTCGAGCCAGACGAGCATCGCGGGGTCGACGGAGACCGCGGCGAGCAGCTTCGCGAACGGTCCACGCCCGAGGTCGAGGAACGTGCGGAGCTGCCCGTGCATCAGGCGCGTGTCGTTGACGCGGTCGTTCGAGGTCGCGAAGTGTCCGTGCCAGAACAGCGCGAGCTTCTCGCGCAGCGGGTCGTCGGTGCGCAGCATGCGCGCGACCCACCAGGACTGCAGACCGTCGATCTCGCCCGACGCGATCGCGGACGCGGAGCGGTCCAGCTCGGCGATCGCGGCGTTGTCGGGTCGCGCGTCGACGAGGCGGTCGACGGCGGCCTCGAATCCGAGTGCGAGCAGCGCGGCGATCTCGTCGTCCGGCGCACCGAAGCCGGTGCGCCGCAGGAGGTGCGCCGCCAGCTCGGCGTCGAACGGTCCGTCCTGGCCGGCGACGAACGGCGCGAGCGCGCCGCCCGGCGCGTCCGAGTCGAAGCGCGCGCGCATCACACGTCCTCCCGGCGCGACGTGGCCGGCGCGATGGTGATCGTCGACTTCACGGCGCCCTGCGCGTTTTCGAGGTTCCAGGTCAGGCGGTCGATGCGCGCGAGCAGGTTGCTCACGACCGAGAAGAACGACTCGGCCTCGGCGCGCGACTCGCCCTTCTCGAGCATG
>CAZOLL010000854.1:0-1639 GCA_964580365.1 uncultured Phycisphaeraceae bacterium | reverse complement strand
GAGATGGCGGCCGGCCGCGTCCAGACCTTGCTCGTGCTCGACGGCAACCCGGTGTACGACGCGCCGGCCGACGTCGAGCTCGGCGCCGCGCTCGCGAAGGTGGAGACCTCGATCCACGCGTCGCTCTACCTCGACGAGACCTCGAAGAAGTGCGTGCTGCACCTGCCGCTCGCCCACTTCCTCGAGAGCTGGGGCGACTGCCGCACGTTCGACGGCACGCTCTCCGTCGTCCAGCCCTGCATCGCGCCGATCTGGGGCGGCAAGAGCGCGGCGGAAGTGCTCGCTCTGTTCTCGGGCGACGAGATCACGGACGGATACGAGCTGGTGCGCCGCGCCTTCGAGCCGGTGCTCGGCGCCGCGGACGCGGACAAGAAGTGGCGCGTCGCGGTGCACGACGGATTGCTCGCGGGCTCGGCGTTCGCGCCGATCACCGCGGCCGTGCGCGCCGACCTCCCGAAGATCGATGACGTCGACGCGGCCGAGCAGCCGGCCAACGGCAAGCTCGAGCTCGCGTTCAAGGCGTGCTCGAAGGTCCTCGACGGCCGCTTCGCGAACAACGGGTGGCTGCAGGAGCTCCCCGACTTCATGACGAAGGTCGTGTGGGAGAACTGCGCGTTGATCGGCCCGTCGACGGCCGAGGCGCTCGGCGTCGGCAACGAGACGCTCGTCACGCTGAAACTGAACGGCAAGAGCGTCGAGATGCCGGCATACGTGCTGCCCGGCCACGCCGCGGGCGTGGTCACCGTCGCGCTCGGCTACGGGCGACCGAACGCCGGCGTGATCGGCGGGCGCTTCGAGAAGTGCGACGACGACGCACCGATCGTCGGCACCGACGTCTACCCGCTCCGCACGAGCAACGCGCTCTCGTTCGCCGGCGGCCTCGCGATCGAATCCTCGCGCCGCGAGCACCCGTTCGCGCTGACGCAGTTCCACCACATGATCGACTCGACCGGCCAGAAGGGCCGCGACGAGCGCATCGACGTCCTCGTGCGCGAGGGCACGCTCTCGGAGTGGAACGAGAAAAACAACTTCGCGCAGGAGATGGACGAGGGTCCGCCGCTCATCTCGCTGTGGACCGAGCACGAGTGGACGCACGGCGACGCGCGCTGGGGCATGTCGATCGACCTGTCCAAGTGCACGGGCTGCAACGCGTGCGTCACGGCGTGCCAGGCCGAGAACAACATCCCGGTGGTCGGGCGCGAGCAGGTGTCGCGCGGACGCCAGATGCACTGGATCCGCATCGACCGGTACTTCACCGGCCCGATCGACGACCCGTCGATCGCGACGCAGCCCCTTCCGTGCCAGCAGTGCGAGAACGCGCCGTGCGAACAGGTCTGCCCGGTCGGTGCCACGATGCACTCGTCCGAGGGCCTGAACGACATGACGTACAACCGCTGCATCGGCACGCGGTACTGCTCGAACAACTGCCCCTACAAGGTCCGCCGCTTCAACTTCTTCAACTACCAGCTCCACCTCAAGGACCCGGAGCGCGAGGTCTTGAAGCTCGCGTTCAACCCCGAAGTCACGGTGCGCGCGCGCGGCGTGATGGAGAAGTGCACCTTCTGCATCCAGCGCATCTCGGTGGCGCGCATCAACGCGAAGAACGAGCGGCGTCCGATCGCCGACGGCGAAATCACCC
>CAZOLL010000853.1:0-1640 GCA_964580365.1 uncultured Phycisphaeraceae bacterium | reverse complement strand
GATCTCCTTCGCGCCGGAGATCGTCGCCGTGCCGATCGACTTGCCGTCGGCGTCGGACACCGCGAGCGCCTGGCGATCGCGCAGGCCGTGCAGGCGGCCGGCGTCGATCACCACGCAGCGTTTGGTCTCGTCGTAGTGCGCGTCGAAACCGGGCGGCCGCGGTTTGAAGCCGCCGGAGAACAGCATGCGGTCCAGCGCGCCCTCGATCTGCACCGACTGCATCGGGATCTGCGACGACACCCAGCGCGCAACCACGTCGACGACTTGCCGCCAGGTCTCGCCTGGCTGCGACGAGCGCAGCCGCGAGCCGAGGAACCAGGTGAGGGCGCCGAACGAGGTCTTCTTCTCTCCGTCGCCGAGGTTCCATTCGCGCGCCTGCTGATGCGGCGAGCACGCGGCGACGTGCACGTACCGTGTCGGGTCCGGGCGCGTCGGGTCGTCGTCGTCGAGCAGCGGGACGTCGAGCGGCCAGAACGGCAGCGATGCCGCGTGCGACCGCGAGCGCGAACCGTCCGCGCCGGCGCGGACGAGGCCGAGGCGCCCGCCGCTCGTCGTCGTGCCGCCGCCGCCGCGCATGCCGCCGCCGGAGAAGCACGAGTCGGTGATGATCGTGACGCGCGCCGTCTTCGCCGTGAGCGCGACGAGGAGCGATCGCATCTCGTCGTCCGTGATGTCGGTCTCGCCCTCCGCGCCGTTCGTGCGACTGTCCCAGGCGACGAACGTCGAGTCCATGCCGTCCGGCTCGGCCTCGCGGACGCCGCTCGCGTCGGGCACGCGCGAGCCGTGGCCGGAAAACGCGTACAAGACCTCGGTCTCGGGTCCGGCGCGGGCGATCAGCCAGTCGTGGAACTCCGTGACGATGCGCTCGTGCGTCGCCTCCGCGTCCTTCAACACGTGGATCTCCGACTCGTCGAAGCCGAAGCGCTGCGTGAGCAGCTTTCTCATGCGTTCGACGTCGTTGCCGCAGCCGGGAAGGTCCGGGAACTCCGGCTGGGCTTCGTCGGGGTAGTCGCCGATGCCGACGAGCAGCACGGCGTGGCGGGGCGGCGCTTCATCCGTGCGCTCGGCGGGGGCGCGCGCGGCAGCAGCCCGCGGGACGCCGCAGAGGAGGGACAAAGCGATCGCGAGAACTCGTGCGCTCATGGCGGGCCCTCACCTCGGTCGGGGTCGTGCTCGGCCGCGTCGACGCCGCGGTCCAAGTTTCCAGGGTCACAGGGGGAGGATCGCGGTGGGAGCGAAGGGGAAATCTCGAGAAAGCCCGTTCGCTCCGGCGTCGTTCGGCCCTGCGTAGGATAGTCGCGCGAGAGGGATCGCGTGCCGGGAGACCTCGAGATGAGTCCGCCGATGGAAGAAGCCGAACCGTTCGACAGCACCGGCGGCACGGGCGGCGACGCGGTGGAGACGCTCGCGGCGGAGTATGTCGCGGAGGCCGCGTCCGGCACGAAGCCGGTGATGGAGCGCTACCTCGCCCGTCTCTCGAGCGACCCGGACCGCACGCGCTTCCGCCAGATGATCGACGACGTCGACACCGTCGACGGGCTGCTGCCGCGCCAGGTGAGGGAAGGCGTGCTGCTGGCAGGCCGCGCGCGCATCGGCCGCGAGCTCGGCCGCGGCGGGATGGGCAAGGTGTTCGAGGCGCG
>CAZOLL010000852.1:0-1643 GCA_964580365.1 uncultured Phycisphaeraceae bacterium | reverse complement strand
CCGCGCGCTCCGCGCTCCCCGTCTTGCAGCGCCTCGACTCGATCGACGGTGACCCGGTCGCGTTCTGCTGGGCGTCGATCGACCCGCCCGATCATCACCCGAGCGCGCGCGCGCACGAGCGATTCGCGGTCGCGATCGACCGCTTCCTGCGCGACCAGCTGCTTGTTCCGCGTTGAAGCGACGCGTCAGAACCCCGTGCGCTTGAACCAGCGTTCGAGCTCGGTGCGCGCGAGGCGCACCGACGTCGGGCGGCCGTGCGGACACGCCTTCGCTTCCGGCAGCTCCGCCGCCGCGTCGAGCAGCGCGTCGATCTCGGTCTCGTCGAGCACGTCGCCGGCCTTCACCGCCGCGCGACATGCGAGGTCGTGGAGGCGATCCTCGAGCGCGTCCTTTCCGGCCTGAGACGCGGCGCGATCGTCATCGAGCAGCGCTCGCACGAGGCGCGCCGGGTCGGCGCGCGACAGCAGCTGCGGGACCGCGTGCACTGCGATCGTGTTCGGGCCGAACGGGGCGACCTCAAGTCCGAAGCGCGCCGCTTCTTCGCTGACGGCTTCGATGCGCACGCGTTCGGCGGCGCCGACCTCCACCACCGCGGGGACGATCAACCGCTGCGACGGCAACGGACCGCGCGCGAGGCCCGTCCGCAGGCGTTCGTACAGCACGCGCTCATGCAGCGCGTGCTGGTCGACGAGCACGAGCTCGTCGCCGCTCTCGAAGAGGACGTAGGTTTCGAACAGCCGAATGCGGGCCGCTCCGGTGCGCACGGGCACCGCCGGCACGAACGAACCGGTCCTCGGCGTCATCGCGAGCTCGGCGACCGTCGGGTCGACCGGCGCTTCCGTCCGCGAACGGGAAAGGAACGGCAGCGGCGTCGCGACGCCCGCCTCGGCGACGCGGTCCGGGAGCGGGTCGATCCGCGACGGCGCTCCGAACGGCCGCGTCACGCGCGGCGCGAGATCGCCGGCGCGGAGCGCGTCGAGCACCGACGAATGCACCGCGCGGAACACGCGGGACGCATCGCGAAAGCGCACTTCGGTCTTCGCCGGATGCACGTTGACGTCGACCTGCGCCGGGTCGATCGAGACCTCGACGAGGTATTGCGGCTGGAGCGACGGCGCGAGGAACTCGCGGTAGGCGCGCAGCACGGCGGATCGGATCGTCGCGTCCTTCACGAGGCGTCCGTTCAGGAACGCGAGCTGGTGGACGACCGAGCCCTTCGCGAGGTCCGGCGGCCCGAGCAGAGCCTCCACACGGATGGCTTCTCGATCACCGCTCGCTCCGATCAGGCGCGCGGCGGTCTCGCGGCCCCAGGCCGCGGCGACGCGCTCGCGCTTCGACGCACGCGGTTCGACCTCGAACGCGACGCGTCCGTCGATCGTGGCGCGGAAGCCGACGCCGAGCGCGACCAGCGCGAACCGCACGACGACGTCGAGACAGCGAGCGGACTCGGCGACGTCGCCTTTCAGGAAGCGCGCGCGCGCCGGCGTGTTGAAGAAGAGGTTCTTGACCTCGACCGTCGTTCCCGGCGGCGCGCCGGCGGGACCGACCTCGCCGATCGCGCCGCCCTCGCACGCGACCGCGTGGCCGTCGCCGGCTTTCGTACGAGACGTGATCTTCGCGCGCGACACGGCATGCTTCACGGA
>CAZOLL010000851.1:0-1648 GCA_964580365.1 uncultured Phycisphaeraceae bacterium | reverse complement strand
GTCCAGTCTCGTCGGGCAGCGGATCGACGGACGTCGGATCGGCCTCGGGGTTCGCGATGCGGCGCGCGGCCTTCGGCGGCTCGACCGCGGCGGTCGGACCGGAGGCTCCCGCTTCGCCTTCGAGCGGTCCGCGGTCGAAGCGGATCAGCTTCCAGAGTCCGGCGATCGACTCGAGCTTCACGTCGATGACCTGCTTGCGATCGGACAGCGGGTCCTTCAGCGTCGCGCGCAGACCGACGACCTGCTTGCCGGGCTCGGTGATCTCGAGGTTCGCCACCGCGCCGCGCTCGATGAGGAGCTTCTGCGATCCGGAGCCGATGAGCTCGGCGTGGAGCGCCTCGCGTGCCGCGTACTGGTCCTCGGGCGCGAGCTGCAGCCATGGCTTCGCCGAGTCGCCGGCGGCGCGCTTCGCTTCGTGGAAGCGCGAGTACTCGATCCACTTCGCGAGCGAGGCTTCGTCGCCGGTGCGCAGCGCCACGAACAGCTCGAACGCGCGCGCTTTGATCGCTTCGTCCCCGGTCAGCGGTTTCGCCGCGGGCGCGGGCGCGTCCTTCTTCGCGGCGTTGCGCGCGATGCGCGCGTTCTCCTCGGCCTGCTCGGCGCTGACGAAGTTCTCGAGCGGCTTCTTCGAGCCGAAGCCGAGCTTGTAGGCGAGGAACCCGACGGCCAGGATCCCGACGACGACCGAGCACCAGACGATCGCGGCGGTCTGGCCCTTGCCCGGCTTGCCGCCCTCGGCGGAGATGCGAAAGCGCTCGCCGCACTTGGGGCACGTGAGGCCCTTGCCGACCTTGTCGGGCGCGACCTTGAAGCGTGTTCCGCAGCCCGTGCACGCAGTGATGGTCATGAGCAGCTTCCCTCGCGTTCGAGCGTCCGATGCGAACGTGGTTCTCGCGATCGACTGCTAGGATAAGTCGCGTTCGGAGCGGACGAAAGTCGGCGCCGCGGACAGGAACTCGCCGGAGATCACGATGCGCGAGCGAACGGATCGACGACGGCTCGGACGAACGCCCGGTGGCCGGCGCGCGCTGCGCGCCGCACTTGCGCTGGTCGCCGTCTCGCCGCTCGTCACCGTGTGCGCGAGCGCGGGCGAGTCGGTCGCTCCTGCGAAGCAGAGCGCCGACGCCGGCGCACCGTTCGTCCCGCGCGTGCCGCGCTCCACGCGCTCGCTGCCATCCACCAACACGGGTCGGCCGTTCTCGCCGGTGGGCACGGGCCGGCCGCTCGCGCCGACCGGGACCGGACGGCCGTTCGTGAACGACTCGCTCCCGCGCACGAAGCTGCCGGGCACCCGGTTGACGTTCCCGCCCGTGCCGGGCGCCGCATTCGTGTCGCCGGTGATGCCCGCGGCGGACGACGTGCTCGATCCGAACGTCCCGGTGGACGCGCCGCCGCCGTTCGAACCGGAGCCGGCGCCGGCGCCCGCCGAGGAGCCCGCGCCGCCGGCGGAGGAGCCGGTCGTGCCCCCCGAGTACGTCGAGCTCGTCGATCGCCTCGTCGAGGAGGGTCGGCGCCAGCTCGAGAACGGCGCGATGTCGGCCGCCGAAGCGTCGTGGGGGGGCGCGCTCGGCGACGCGCCGCGCGCGGCCGAGCTCCGGCTCCAGCACGCGCGCGCCCAGATCGGCGCCGGCCACGGCGACGGCGCCGC
>CAZOLL010000850.1:0-1649 GCA_964580365.1 uncultured Phycisphaeraceae bacterium | reverse complement strand
CCTCATGGGGATGATGTTCGAGTCCGCGGTGCTGCCGCTGGCCGTGCTCGGCACGATCCCGCTCGCGCTCGCCGGAGCGTTCGCCGCGCTGTTCATCACGCGCACGCCGCTCGACGGCATGGCGACGCTCGCGTTGATCCTGCTCGCCGGCGTCGTCTCGCGGAACGGCATCGTGCTGATCGACCGCATCCGCCAGCTGCGTGACGAAGGCCTCGAGCGCCGCGAGGCGGTGCTGACCGGCTGCGAGCAGCGGCTGCGCCCCGTGCTGATGACCGCGCTCACCACCGTGTTCGGGCTGGTGCCGATGGCGATGCCGGAGCTGTTCGGCAGCCACGGCGGCAGCGGCGGGCTCAGCTACAAGTCGCTCGCGATCGCGACGCTCGGCGGACTGATCCTGTCGTCCGCACTCACGCTGCTCGTGGTGCCACTGCTCTACACGCTGTTCGACGACCTCCGCATGCTGCTGCTCCGCATGGTGAAGAACCCGGCGCCGGCTTCCGCGCCATCGACGACCCCGTGAAACGACTCCTCGGTTCCCTCCTCGCCTCGCTCGCGTTCGCGACGGCGTTCGCTCCCGGCGCGCGCGCGCAGGACGCGCCCGAACACGGCGCTGTCCGTGTCGAGCAGGCGCTGCTCGACCTCGGCACGCTCGGTCGCGTGATGAACCTCGCCGCTCACCCCGACGACGAGGACGGCGCGACGCTCGCGTACTGCCGCCACGGTCAGGGACTGTTCACCGTCGCCGTGTTCGCGAACCGCGGCGAAGGCGGCCAGAACGAGATCGGCCCCGAGCTGTACGAAGACCTCGGGAAGATCCGCGAGAAGGAGACGCTCGCCGCGACCGCGCTCGAGGGCGCGGAAGCCTGCTTCCTCGGCCTCACCGACTTCGGCTACAGCAAGAACGCCGACGAGGCGTTCGCGAAATGGGGCGGCGTCGATCACGTCACCGAGCGCGTGACGTGGGCGATCCGGAAGTACCGGCCGGACGTGATCTTCACGAACCACGACCCGGACACCGGCCACGGCCAGCACCGCGCGGTCGCGATCGCCGCGCGCCGCGCGTTCGACCTCGCTGCGGACCCGAGCGCGTTCGCCGAGCAGTTGACCGGCGATGTCCGGCCGTGGGCGCCGGCGATCTACATGGAACGTGTCGCGAACCCGGACACGCAGGACGAGGAGGCGAAGAAGAAACTCGCCGAGATCCCGCCCGCCGAGCTCGTGAAGCTCGACGTCGACGTTGTCGACGCGATCCGCGGCACGACCTATCGCGAGCAGGCCCGCACCGCGCTGCAGCAGCACAAGTCGCAGGGCCGCTGGACCGAGCTCGGCGCGAAGCAGCGCACGTGGCACGTGATCCGCCGGTGCGACGACGCGCTCCTGCCTCCGTCCGAAGCGCCGCTCGACGCGAAGAACCTGACGCGCCTGCACGTCTTCCGCGCGATCGAAGGCAACGCGCTGACGACGGAGGAGCAGACCACGCTCCTGCTCCCCGCGTTGCTCACGCACACGTGGCCGGCGTCACGCGAATCCGAGCGGCTCGCGGAGTTCCTGCTCGCGAACCGCGACGTCCTCGACGGCGCGCTGCGCCCGGCGACTGACGCCCCGCCGGCGCGGCGGATGATCGAGGACGACTGGGCTCGCTTGCACGC
>CAZOLL010000849.1:0-1649 GCA_964580365.1 uncultured Phycisphaeraceae bacterium | reverse complement strand
AAGAAGGAGAAGGCCTCTGGCCACGGCCCGCACGGCGGCGACGACGAGATGGGCGGGATGGGTGGAATGGGCGGCATGGGCGGCATGGACTTCTGAACACGGAACTCGAAACGAGAAAGCGAAGAGGAGACGAACTCATGGCGAACAACCCGAAGATCCGCCCGCTCGACGACCGTGTGGTGGTCGAAGTCCTCGAGGCCGAGGAGCGCACCGCCGGCGGCATCCTTCTGCCCGACACGGCGAAGGAGAAGCCGCAGCGCGGTCGCGTGACCGCGGTCGGCGAGGGCAAGTTGAACGACGACGGCAAGCGCGTGGCGCCCGCCGTCAAGACCGGCGACGTCGTCGTCTTCGGCAAATATGCCGGCAGCGACGTCGAGGTGAACGGCAAGGAATTCAAGATCATGCGCGAGAGCGAGATCCTGCTCCGCGTCGAGAGCTGAGGAGCATCCCGCAATGGCGAAGCAGCTGTTGTTCCAGGAAGAGGCGCAGCGCAAGATCCTGAAGGGGATCGAGAAGCTCGCGCGCACCGTCAAGATCACGCTCGGCCCGGGCGGCCGGAACGTGATCCTGAAGAAGTCGTTCGGCTCGCCGGTCATCACGCGCGACGGCGTGACCGTGTCGAAGGAGGTCGAGCTCGAGGACCCGTTCGAGAACATGGGCGTCAAGCTCGTGAACGAGGTCGCGACCAAGACCAACGACGCGGCCGGCGACGGCACGACGACGGCCACGGTCCTCGCCGAGGCGATCTTCAAGGAAGGGCTGAAGCACCTCACGTCCGGCGTCAGCCCGATGTCGCTGAAGCGCGGCATCGACCTGTCGGTCGCGTGCGTCGTCGAGGAGCTGAAGAAGCTCAGCAAGCCGATCAAGAATCCGTCCGAGATCGCCCAGGTCGGCACCATCTCGGCGAACCAGGACGCCGGGATCGGCAAGCTGCTCGCCGACGCCGTCGATCGCGTCGGCAAGGACGGCGTCATCACCGTCGAGGAAGGCAAGTCGGCCGAGACGCTGGTCGACTTCGTCGAAGGCATGCAGTTCGACAAGGGCTACCTGTCGCCCTACTTCGTGACGAACGTGCAGGCGATGACGTGCGAGCTCGAGGATGCGTACATCCTCATCCACGAAAAGAAGCTCTCGAACCTGCGCGCGATGTTGCCCTTGCTCGAGAAGGTGGCGACCACCGGTCGTCCGCTCGTGATCATCTCGGAGGACGTCGAGAGCGAGGCGCTCGCCGCGCTGGTCGTGAACAAGCTGCGCAACGTGCTGTCGTGCTGCGCGGTGAAAGCGCCCGGGTTCGGCGATCGTCGCAAGGCGATGCTGCAGGACATCGCGGTCTTGACCGGCGGCCAGGCGATCACCGAGGAGCTCGGTCTCCAGCTCGAGAACGTCGGGCTCGAGTCGCTCGGCCGCGCGAAGACCATCAAGATCGACAAGGACAACACGACGATCGTCAAGGGCGCCGGCAAGCGCGTCGACATCGACGCGCGCATCTCGCAGGTGAAGGGCCAGATCGAGAAGACGACGTCGGACTACGACAAGGAGAAGCTGCAGGAGCGGCTCGCGAAGATGACCGGCGGCGTCGCCGTCATCAAGGTCGGCGCCGCGACCGAAGTGGAGATGAAGGAGAAGAAGCTGCGCGTCGAGGACGCGCT
>CAZOLL010000848.1:0-1654 GCA_964580365.1 uncultured Phycisphaeraceae bacterium | reverse complement strand
TGGACGACGCGTTCCTCGAGGTGATCACGCCGGCCGGCGCCGAGCACGTGGTCGACGTCGCGAGCGACGGCGGCGTCGAAGTATCGGGAGACTCGCGCGTCACGCTGCGCTCGCGATCGCTCGGTGCGAGCGGTGCGCCCGACGACGTGTCGCTGGTCGCGACGGCTTCGGGTCACGCACGGTTCACGCGCGGTCCGGCGCCGCACGGCGCGTGGCGCATCGAGACTTCGAACGGCGCGTTCACGTTGAAGCGCGGCTCCGTCTCGGTCACCGGCGGCGCGACCATCGTCGTCGACTCCGCCGACTCGCCGGCGCCGATCGCGAGCGGCGGGGACGGCGCCGCGCGCGAAGCGGTCGTCGCGTCGCGCCCGGCGACCGACGGCACGGCCGACGCCGCCGACGCCGCGAGGCGATTCGGTGGACGCGTCGTCGAGCCGGTCGATCACGCCCCCGTGACGCGCTACCGCCTCCACTTCGTGCCGATCGAGATGGAGAGCGCGGGCGGCGTGCTGCAGCCGTCGTTCGGTCGCGCGCCCGAGGTGCATGCGATCGAGGCCGCCGACGGCCGGTTCGACGTGGAGCGGCCGGAGGCCGGGACGTGGCGCGTTTTCATCGAGGCCGACGGCTTTGCGACCTGGCACTCCGAGCGGATTCGCGTCCGCGACGGCGTCGTGGTCCCGCCGCTCGACGTCGTGATGTCCCGCGGCGCAACGCTCGCCGGACGCGTCGTCGACGCGGCGAGCGGCGCGCCGATCGAAGACGCACTCGTCTTCAGCGAGACCGATCACCCGCAGCTGCTCGCGCCGCTCGACCCGAAGTTCCTCGTCGCGATGCTCGGCGGAGAACCGCCGCGGCGCGCGAAGTCCGACGCGCGCGGCGAGTTCCGGCTCGAGAACCTGAGTCCGGGCACGCAGCGCGTGCGCATCGTGGCTCCCGGCCACCTGCCGGCGTTCGCGACGATCGACGGCCTGGTCTCCGACGAGACGCGCTTCCTGCCGGCGTTCGAGCTCGGCAAGGGCGGCGGCGTCGAGGGCACCGTGTGGCGCGCCGACGGATCGCCGTGGCCGAACTCGATCGTGATGGCGCTTTCGCAGTCCGGGTCCGCCGATTCCGACACGTGGTCGCGTCCGACCGGCATGACGATGACGGGCGACGATGGCGCCTACCGCATCGAGAACCTGCCGGCCGGCGCCTACGTCGTGATCCACCTCGGCGACCGCCCACGCAGCGGGCCGGACGCGGCGCTGCAGGTGACGCCGACGGGCGTCCCGTCGTCGGGCATGGCGCGGGTCGACTTCCGGTTCGGCGGGTCGGCGCTGGTGGTCGACGGAGTGCTGCTCGACGCGAGCGGAACGCCGATGCCGTCGCAGACGATGTCGTTCGCGATGCGCGATCGCGTCGCGGATCGCGGCGAGAGCGGCTGGATCGGCGCGACGAGCGACGAGAACGGCGCGTTCCACGTCGCCGATCTCTCGGGCGGCACGTGCGACGTGTACCTCGTGCGCGGCGCAGGGCGCGACGTGATCCGCGTCGATTCGTTCGAGCTGCCGGGCGAGGGCGTGGTGCGGCACGACGTGCGCGCGGTCGGTGGCACGATCTCGGGACGCGTGGTCGATCCCGACACGAACTCGCCGATCGCGAACGCGACGGTGAT
>CAZOLL010000847.1:0-1656 GCA_964580365.1 uncultured Phycisphaeraceae bacterium | reverse complement strand
ACGGGTCCCTTCAATGCCCCTACTACGTGCACCGCGCGCTCGTCACGCTGCTCGGCCTCGCGCCGGAGCGCGTGCGCGTCGTGCAGTGCGAAACCGGCGGCGGGTTCGGCGGCAAGGAGGAGTACCCGTCGATGATCGCGGGCCACGCGGCGCTGCTCGCGCTCGCGTCGGGCCGGCCGGTGAAGCTCGTGTACGACCGCGCGGAAGACCTCGAAGCGACCAGGAAGCGCCACCCCTCGATCGTGCGGCACAAGACCGGCGTGACGAACGACGGCAAGATCACGGCGATCGACGTGGACGTGCTGATGGACGGCGGCGCATACGTCACGCTCTCGCCGGTCGTCCTCTCGCGCGGAGTGCTGCACGCGACCGGCGCGTACCGCTGCGACCACGTTCGAGTGCACGGCCGGGTCGTGATGACGAACACTCCGCCGAACGGCGCGTTCCGCGGCTTCGGCGCCCCGCAGACGTTGTTCGCCGCGGAAGTGCACATGGAGCGCATCGCCGAGACGCTCGGCATCGACCCGGTCGCGCTGCGCGAGAAGAACGCGCTGCGCGCGGGCGACACCACGGCCACCGGACAGCGCCTCGGCAAGGACACGAGCGCGCTGCAGGTCTTGCGCACGGCCGTCGCGAAGAGCGGCTTCGCGAAGAAGCGCCGCGCGTGGCGCGGCACGAACAGGGGCATCGGCCTCGCGCTGTTCTTCCACGGCTCGGGCTTCACGGGCGGCGGCGAGGTGAAGCTCGCGTCCAAGGCAGCGCTCGAGCTGACCGAGCGCGGCGCGCGCATCCGCGTCGCGAGCACCGAAATCGGCCAGGGCACGCGCACGATGCACGCGCAGATCGTCGCCGACGCGCTCGGCGTCTCGTTCGACGCCGTCGAGATCGCGCCCGTGGACACCGCGCAAGTCCCCGACAGCGGCCCCACCGTCGCGTCGCGCACTTGCATGATCGTCGGCAAGATCCTCGAGCGCTGCGCGCGCGACCTGAAGCGCCGGCTCGGGCGCCTCACGCCGCGCCAGTACCTCGCGAAGCACGGCCCGCTCGTAATCACGCGCGAGTACGAGAAGCCCGCGGAGATCGTGTGGGACGACGCGACCTACCGCGGCGACGCGTATGGCGCCTACGGCTGGGGCTGCAACGTCGCGGAGATCGAGCTCGACCCGATCACGCACTCGGTGAGGGCGGAGCGGATCACCGCCGTCGTCGAGATCGGCAAGGCGATCCACCCGCAGCTCGCGGCGGGGCAGGTCGAGGGCGGCACGGCGCAGGGCGTCGGCTTCGCGCTGCTCGAGGACGTCGTGATGAAGGACGGCCGGATGAAGAACGCGCAGCTCACCAACTACGTCATCCCGACCACGCTCGACACGCCGGCGATCGACGTCGTGCTGCTCGAGCGGCCTTACCGGCACGGCCCGTCGGGCGCGAAGGGCATCGGCGAGCTGCCGATCGACGGCCCCGCGCCCGCGCTCGTGAACGCGCTGCGCTCGCTCGGCCGCGACGTGCGCTCCATCCCCGCCACGCCCGAGAGGATCGAATGCGCTTCGTCCTGAACGGAACCAAGCGAAGCGTCGACGCGCCGCCGATGAAGCGTCTGCTCGACGTGCTGCGCGACGAGTGCGGCGTGCCCGGCACGAAAGAGGGCTGCGGCGAAGG
>CAZOLL010000846.1:0-1657 GCA_964580365.1 uncultured Phycisphaeraceae bacterium | reverse complement strand
CTACTCCGGGGTCGACCGCATCGCCGACGCCAACCAGATCACCGCCGCGCTGACCTCGCGCCTGGTGGATCCGCAGACCGGCGAGGAATATGTGCGCGGCATGGTGGGGCAGCGCTACTACATTGCCAAGCAGCACGTCACCCTGCCCGGGGAGTCGGCGCGGCCGATCCTGCTCTCGGCGATCACCGTGACGGCGGCGTTCCTCACGCTCGCGGCGAGCGACTTCCGCGGGCTGCGCGGCTTCGGCCTGGTGCTCGCGCTCGGCCTCGGACTCGCGGTCGTGAACGCGTTCGTCTTCCAGCCGCTGCTCCTGCGCGGCCGATTCGATCGCCTGAAGCGCGAGGAGAAGAGCGCGACGATCGCCGCTCTCGCGCGCGTGCACCGCTCGGCGGCGCGCAAGCCGACCGTGTTCCTCTTGATCGCCGCCGCGCTGGTCGGGTGGATCCTCGTCTTGTCGCGCGGTGTCCCGATCGACGTCGGGCTCGACAGCCTGCAGCCCGCGAAGGACCCGATGGAGACCGCGCGCGAGCGGCTCGAGGGTGAGATCGGGATCTCTCCGATCCCCGTCGCGGCTTTGGTCCCGGCGGACGTCTCGCTCGACGAGATCGCCGCCGCGACGGCGCGTCTCGAGTCGAGCGGCCGCGTCCGCGCGAGCGAGGGCCCGCACCGCCGCGCGAAGACTGCGACGCGCGCCGCTGCGGTGACGCGTTTTCGTGAATCGACGCGCGGCTGGATGGAGAAGGAGCTCGCCGCGATCGAGCGCGCCGGCTTCGCGCGCGCGAAGTTCGAGCCAGGCCTCGCCGAGATGGACCGCCTGCTGAACGCCGATCCTGCGGAGTCGGCGTCCGCGCTGCCCGCCGATCGCTTCCGAGTCGTCCATCTGTTCCCGCCGCGGACGCTGACACGCGCGCCCGACCGCGCCGCGTTCGCCGCCGACGTCGACGCCGCGTTCGGAAGGTCGGTGACGACGGTGAGCCCGTACTCGCTCGGCGACCTGCTGCGCTCGACGTTCGCGCACGAGCTGAAGAAGCTCCTCCTGTTGTCCGGCGCCGCGGTCGCGGCGCTCGTGCTCCTTCTGTCGGGCGGCGTGCTGAACGGGCTCCTCACGATGATCCCCGCGCTCATCGCGTTCGGCCTCGCGCTCGGCCACCTTGCTCTGTTCGAGGGCCGCATCCACCTCGGCAACTTCGTGGCGCTTCCGCTGCTCGCCGGCGTGTGCGTCGACAACGGCATCCACATGGTCGCGACGCGGAGGGACAAGGACGACGACCCGTTCGGCGCGGCGGGAATCGCGCTGTGGAGGAACTACGCGACGACCGCGCTCGGCTTCGGCGCACTGCTCATGGCGGAGACGCCGGGCCTCGTGTCGCTCGGGGCGACGCTTCTGATCGGGTGCTCGGCGGCGTTCCTGACGTCGCTGTTGGTGCTGGCGCCGAGGAGGGGGTCGGTGGCCGAGGACACGAAGCACACGAAGAGACACGAAGCGCGCCGTGAGGGGCAGGCGCGGGGGGCGTGAAGGGCGTCGTGCCCGGAAACGCAGAGGACGCGGAAGACACAGAGGACGCAGAGAGCGCCGCGAGCGACTAACGCGGGGCGCGCTCTGGACGCGGAGGCGCCGGACTTCGTCCGGCGGTTTCCTGCGGGAGTCTCGCGCGCA
>CAZOLL010000845.1:0-1659 GCA_964580365.1 uncultured Phycisphaeraceae bacterium | reverse complement strand
CGAAGTGCTCGCGGTGCTCCTGCTCGCGAAGAAGTTCGACGTGCCCGTGTGCCCGCATGCCGGTGGCGTCGGCCTCTGCGAGTACGTGAACCACATCGTGATGATCGACTACGCGCGCATCGGCGCAACCTTCACCGATCGCATCGCTGAGTACGTGGACCATCTCTCCGAACAGTTCGAGAACCCATCGGTCGTGAAGAACGGCCGCTACCTGCCGCCGGCGACGCCCGGCTACGGCGCGCACCTGAAGCCCGCGTCCGTCGCGGCGCACGAGTTCCCCGGCGGCGCGGTGTGGCGCTCGCGCAACGGAGCGCATCGATGAGCGGACGTCTCGAGGGACGGCGCGCGCTGGTGACGGCGGCGGGTCAGGGCATCGGTCGCGCGACCACGCTCGCGTTCTTGCGCGAAGGCGCGTTCGTCGTCGCGACCGACGTGAACGAGCACGCGCTGTCGACGCTGCCGAAGGAGGATCGACTCGGCAAGGCGAAGCTCGACGTCACCGACTCCGCCGCGATCGAGGCGGTCGTGAGCGCCGGCGGCCCGTTCGACGTGCTCTTCAACTGCGCGGGGTTCGTCCACCACGGCACCGTGCTCGAGGGCACCGAGAAGGACTTCGACTTCGCGATCGACCTCAACGTGAAGGCGATGTGGCGCACGATCCGCTGCGTGCTGCCCGGCATGTTGTCGCTCGGCAAGGGCAGCATCGTGAACATGTCGTCCGTCGCCTCCAGCGTGAAGGCGGCGCCGAACCGCTGCGTGTACATGACGACGAAAGCGGCGGTGATCGGCCTCACCAAGTCGGTCGCGGCAGACTTCGTGACGCGCGGCGTGCGGTGCAACGCGGTGTGCCCCGGCACGGTGCAGACGCCGTCGCTCGACGACCGCATTCGTTCGCAGCCCGACCCGGAGAAAGCGCGCGCCGCGTTCATCGCGCGTCAGCCGATGGGGCGGCTCGGCACCGCGGAGGAGATCGCGGAGCTGATCGTGCACCTCGCGTCCGACGAATCGTCCTACACGACCGGCGCCATTCACGTGATCGATGGCGGCTGGAGCAACGGATGAAGTTCGTCCGCTTCGGTCCGCCCGGCCGCGAGCGCCCTGGCCTTGTCGATCGCTCCGGCAAGATTCGCTCGCTCGAGTCGGTGATCCCCGACCTGCGCGGCGAGCACCTCGACCCGGACCGGCTCGCGCAGCTCGCGACGGTGGACCCCGAGCGCCTGCCCGCGGTCGAGCCCGGCGTTCGCATCGGGCCGTGCGTTGCCGGCACCGGCAAGTTCATCTGCATCGGGCTCAACTACCGCGACCACGCGCTCGAGGCGAACATGCCGATCCCGCCCGAGCCGGTGATCTTCATGAAGGCGACGTCGACGATCGCCGGCCCGAACGACGACGTCTTCGTCTACTACGCACGCAGCCCCTCGACCACCACCTATCAAGTGCTGCGGCGCGACCAAAGCGCCGTGCGCACGCTGCCTGTTCCCGACGGTGCCGATCCCGCCGACCCGCTCGGCCGCGCGCAAATCCGTCTCTCCGGCGACGGCGATCTCCTCCTCGTGCGCGACGGCAACGGCGTGCTGCGCCTCTATTCCACCCGCGACGACCGCGTGCAGGACCTCGGCATGCGGCCGCGCGACTTTTATCTCGACCTCGGCCGTCGCG
>CAZOLL010000844.1:0-1664 GCA_964580365.1 uncultured Phycisphaeraceae bacterium | reverse complement strand
TCTCGGTGATGTCGAACCACCTGCACCTGATCGTCGAGGCCGACGACTCGCGCGCTCTCACTCGCGGAGTGCAAGGTCTGCTCGTCCGCATCGCGCGCTACTTGAATTCGGCACTGAACCGCCGAGGTCGCATCTTCTCCGACCGCTTCCATTCCCGCGTGCTCGGCTCGACGCTCGACGTGAAGAACACGCTCGCATACGTCCTGAACAACGCGCGTCGCCACGCCATCCCGTTCCCCGGCCGCGTCGACCCCTACTCCTCCGCCGCGTGGTTCACCGGCTGGCACGAGCTCGCGCCTCTCACGCGCCCCGCGCCGACCGCGTCGCCCCGTTCGTGGCAGCTCCTCGTCGGCTGGCACCTTCACGGCCGCCTCAGCTCCGAGACGATCCCACGGGCCGCGCTTCATTGACCGGAGCGCGTCTCGACCGCGCTCGCGTCGCGCCGCTCTTGCCGGCTGGGGACCCGCATCGTGAAATCCCCGCCGTGACCTCCGGCCCGTTCCCAGAAACCCGCCGCACGCTCGTCGCCGGCCTTGCCGCGCGCGACGACACCACGCGGACTCGCGCGATCGAGCTGCTCGTCGACGCCTACTGGAAACCCGTGTACCAGCACCTGCGCCTGCGATGCGGGCGCTCGCCTTCGGACGCGCAGGACTCGACGCAGGAGTTCTTCGCCGCGGTGATCGAGCGGGGCTGGCTCTCGGACTTCGACGCGACGAAGGCTCGTTTCCGCACCTTTCTCCGCGTGCTCGTCGATCGGTTCGCGCAGAACGAAATCCGCCGCGCGCACGCGGAGAAGCGCGGCGGCGGGCGCGCGCCGATCCCGCTCGACTTCGCGTCGGCGGAGCGCGACCTTCCGGAGCCGCGCGCGGACGACGACCCGGACGCGCGCTTCGAGGCCGAGTGGCGCCGCGAGCTCTTCGCCGCCGCGATCGCCGACCTCGAGAAGGAGTGTGCTGCGCGCGGCCGTCCTGAACGGTTCGCCGCGTTCACGCGCATCGACCTCGCCCCCGACCCGGCCGCGCGTCCGACCTACGCCGGCGTCGCGCGCGAACTCGGCGTCGACATCACCCGCATCACGAACGACCTGAACGCCGCGCGCCGCGACTTGAAACGCTTCCTCATCGCGCGGCTCGAAGCGCTCTGCGAGACGAAAGCCGAGTTCGATGACGAGCTGCGCCGCCTGATCGGCGCGCGGGACGCCTCGTGACGCGACTGCCCGACGAGACGGTGCGACACCTCGCCGACGTGCTCGAGGCGCCGGACCCGCCCGGCGACCGCTACCGCGTGCTCGGCCCGATCGGCCGCGGCGGCATGGGCTCGGTCTGGCTCGCGGAGGACCGTCAGCTCGAGCGAAAGGTCGCGATCAAGGTGATGCGCGCCGACCTCGAGCCGGTGCGCTTCGCGGAGCGGTTCCGCCGCGAGGCGCTGACCGTGGCGCGGCTCGAACACCAGAGCGTCGTGCCGATCCACGAGGTCGCCGAGCTGTCGGACGGCCGCTGGTACGCGGTGATGAAGTTCGTCGAGGGGGAGACGCTCGCGGCGTGGCGCGCGCGGTCGCAGTCGCTGAACGACGCGCTGCGATTGTTCCTCCGCCTGTGCGGCGCGATCGCGTTCGCGCACGATCGCGGCGTGATCCACCGCGACCTGAAGCCCGCAAACGT
>CAZOLL010000843.1:0-1681 GCA_964580365.1 uncultured Phycisphaeraceae bacterium | reverse complement strand
ACAACCTCCGCAGCGTCCTGTTCCTCGAGGTGTCGCCCCCGCAGCGGTGGTTCGTCGCGAGCAATCCGGTCTCGCTGGCGCAGGCGCACGTGACGCCCCATGCGTGGTGCCGCGCGATCTGCGTGAGCGGCACGCCCGTCGGCTTCGTGATGCTCGAGCCCGAGGCGGACGGCAAGACGCTCTACATCGTCCGCTTCATGATCGACCACCGCGCCCAGGGTCGCGGCTTCGGCGAACGGGCGTTGCGTCTTGTCATCGAGCACGCGCGCGCGCAGCCCGGGATCGAGCGCGTCACGCTGAGTTACGTCCCCGGTCCCGGCGGACCGCAGCCCTTCTACGTGAAGGCGGGATTCGAGGAAACCGGCGTGATCGAGGACGGCGAGCGGGTCATGGCGCTGCGATTCGCATGAAGACGTGCGACGCTCAAGCCCCGATGACGTCCATGCCGAAGGCACGCGCAGCAAGCGCCAACCCGCCGTCATGCGTCGCCAGCACGATGTCCGGCTGCATCCGCTCCCGCCAAACGAGCGCCGTTGCGAGGTGGATTGCGTCGAGCGTCCCGAGCGGAGTCGGCAACGGATGCGACGCGCGCGCCAGCACCTCCTGTCGGACGACGACCAGATCCACCGCCTCGAGCCAGTCGTCGATCACGGCCCGCCTCGTCACTGCTTCCTCAGGCGTGAGCACGCCCTGCAACCGAAGCCGGTCGACCGTCCGCAGCGCCTCGACGACGAGCAGCTCGCTCGACACGAGGGCATCGCAAGAGAGCAGCTCCTGCAATGCTCCGGCCTCGCGAAGCACGAGGCGGAGCAACGCCGAGGTGTCGACGTAGGCGATCACCGCGACGCCCGATCCTCGAGAAGGACGCGCAGGCTGTCAGTCGCGCCGGCGGGGGGCGGCGGCAGGCGCAAGTCACCCGGCCTGCGGATCGCTCGGCGCACCTCCAGGACGGCGGCGGGAGCGAGCGGGATGATCTGCGCGATGGGCACGTCACGGTCGAACACGGTGACCGTTCGACCCGCACGCACCCGCCGCAGGTGCTTGCTCAGGTTCGCCTTCAAGTCCGCGATGCCCACCTTGCTCATGACTAGATACTAGTCATCACAGGTCACGTTGTCCAACGAGGGGCCCGGAGACCTCCCGAATCCTCCCCGGAACCCACGGAACCCCGGCGCACGGCTCTCCGTTGTCTCCGGAAGCGATTCGCGTCAACATCCGCGCCCCACGTCCGGAGGACTGAGTGACTGCACGCCGTCCGTTCGCTCTTCGTCTCGCCCTCGCCGCCCTGACCTGCCTCTCCCTCGCGGCGGCCCCCGCCCGGGCGGGACTCGATGCCCGCCTCATGCGATTCCCGGACGTCTCGGCGACGCAGGTCGCGTTCTCCTACGCGGGCGACATCTGGATCGCGCCCAAGCAGGGCGGCATGGCGACGCGGCTCTCGACGCCGCCGGGCGACGAGTCGTTCGCGCGCTTCTCGCCCGACGGCACGATGATCGCGTTCACCGCGAGCTACGACGGCAACGGCGACGTGTACGTGATGCCCGTCGCGGGCGGCGTGCCGACGCGGCTGACGCATCACCCGATGTTCGATCGCGTCGTGGACTGGACGCCGGACGGCAAGAGCATCCTCTTCGTCTCGGGACGCGACGCCGGGCGCGACCGCTACGAGCAGTTCTTCGTC
>CAZOLL010000842.1:0-1683 GCA_964580365.1 uncultured Phycisphaeraceae bacterium | reverse complement strand
AGAGTACGCGGGTCCGCTCAGCAAGATCTTTGAAGAGGGGGCCGTGGCCCACCACGCCTTGCTGACCGCGACGCTCCTGCGTCACCTCGGGCCCTTCCATGCTCACCGTCCCCGACCAATTCTTGAGCTCGACGACGACAGCTTCGGTCGGGGTGGTGATCACGAAGTCGAGTTCGCGACGCTGTCGTGTCGTCGGGTCAGGGACTCGACGCCCCGCATGGATCTGCCACCCCGTCCCCGCCAAACGCTTGGCGAGCAGTTCCCCGGCCTCGCGCTCGGCCTCGCGGCCTGCCCGGCGCGTCGGGTCGTCGTCGAATGTACGTTGATGCTCGCGTGCCATGGCGAGGCGTTCGGTAAGGGTGCTCACTCACTCATCATGAATTGCGGCGCGCGGCGAGTCCAGCCGCTCTCACGCGCCGTCTGAGCTCCTGGGAACCTGGCTCGACGGCTCACCGTCGCGCATTTTCGCGCTGGCGACGACCGGAACCTCACCTACGCAACCCTCGATCGAATTCCAGGCGCGACCCAGGGCTTGCGTCTCGAGCGGACCCGAACATGCATGTGAACACAACTCCACGGGGGCCTCGGGCGCTGCCGGGCGACAGCGCCCGTGATGGCCCGGCTCCACCGTGACGGACGTGCTCACGGTGGGTACACTTCTCGCACGAGGAGGTTCGATGCTGACGTTCGAGGTCACGGGGAAAGATGCGCAGGCGATCGCGGAGGAGCTGGCGCGGGGGCTCGACGAACTCGGCTCGCCGGCGACCGACGCTGAACCCCGCGGACGGTTGGGTGGCGACGACCGCGTGGACGCGCTGGCGGTAGCGACGTTCGTGTTGTCGATCCCGCCGGCGATCCTCGCGTGTTGGGACACGACGGAGCGGCTCAAGAAAATCGAAGCGCTTCGTCGCTGGCTCGGTCGCCTCCCAGCCGGCGCCTCCGTCGCCCTCAGCGACCCTGCGACCGGCAAGTCGACGGTGGTGACGGCTGGCGCTGTCAACGCGGAGCAGGTCGTCAAGCTCATCGACGTGGCCAACGCCTCACCGCAGCGTCCCGCGTGGGACGTATTCCTCGCGTACGCTGGTCCCGACGCGGCCCTGGCCAAGGAGCTGTACGACGCACTTCGGGCCCGAGGCTTACGTACCTTCTTCGATAGGCGCGAGCTGCGGGCGGGGGAGCCGCGGGATTTCCAGCTCCTCAACGCCCAGGCGTCGGCGCGGGGCACCGTCGTCCTGCTCTCGCCGAACGGCGAGCGGGAGTGGTACCAGGACGAGGCGATCCAGCGCGGGATCGAGCTCAAGCGCACCTACAAGCGCTTCCTCATCCCGCTCTACCGGGGCGGACGACCAGGAGACGCCAACGTCATCCCGCATGGAGTTTTCCAGTTGGAGCCCCTCGACCTGCCCGGTTGCGGTGGCGTCGAGGGAGCGGCTGCGAAGATCCGCGAGCTCGTGGGGGTGATCTGATGCCACGGATGCAGCTCCGCCTCGAAGGCCGAACGCTCATGCTCGACGAGCACAGTCGCGGCGTCTCCGAAGACGACCGGGCCCACCTCGGTGAGCTCGCGCAGCGGGCTGCGAGCTGGAACCGAGCCAAGGGCGACGTGTACCTCCGGGAGATCGGCCGCGATCTGCACACGTGGCTCGGTGGCTGGGCGACTCGGCTCCGCGCCCCGAACGTGAC
>CAZOLL010000841.1:0-1687 GCA_964580365.1 uncultured Phycisphaeraceae bacterium | reverse complement strand
GGCGCTCGGGCCGATGCCCGGCATGAACACCACCGGCGCATCGACGAAGACGGCGAGCGGACTCGAGTACTGGGACGTGAAGGTCGGCGAAGGAGCCGCGGTGAGCGGCCCCGCGTCGCAGGTCACGTTTCACGCGACGGAGTGGACGCGCGAGGGGAAGCAGATCGTGAGCTCCGTCGACCGCGGCGAGCCGAACATCTCGCGCCTCGACAAGGCCGGCCGGCCCGGGCTCGTCGAAGGACTCATGGGAATGAAGGCCGGCGGCCGAAGAAAGCTGCTCGTGCCGCCGAACCTCGCCTACGGCGAGGAGGGGATGCAAGGTTTCGTGCCCCGCAACGCGGTGGTCGTGTATGACATCGATCTTCTCGAGGTGAAGAACCCCTGAGCGACGCCGCGAACGAATTCGGTACGGGACAAGTCCCTGCGGCCCACGGGCCGCCGGATCGCCTCGCGTTCCGTTGCGACGGGCAGCGGGCCGTCATGCGCGTCGTGGTGCTCGGTTTCTTCGCGATCGTCTTCCTCTTCGTCGTCGATGCGTTCATCAACCGACAACGTTGGATCCCGGACGATTCGATCCGACGCATGTCGAACATCGCGCGCGAGGACAGCCTCGCGAACACATGGTCGTCGACGTTGCTGCTGCTCGACGGCGTCGCGCTTTGGACGGCGGCGTGGCTCTCCCGACATGCGTCGCGCGCCGCGGGCCGTCGCGGGTTCGACTGGCGCCCGCTCGGCTGGGCGCTGATCGCCGCGTTCTTCACGTTTCTTTCGTTCGACGACGCATCGGAAATGCACGAACGCGTCGGAAGCGCGGTGAAGCGCGCGTTCGGAGACGGCGCCGAGTCCGCGGGCGGCGTGTTCTCCGCGTTCGGCAGCTACGCGTGGCAGCTCGTCTTCCTCCCGGTGTACGGGCTCGTCGGTCTGTTCATGCTGGTGTTCTTCTGGCGCGAGTTCCGCGGTCGCCGCGTGCGGCTGCTCACGTGCGCGGCGATGGCGTGCTGGGTCACCGCGGTCGGGCTCGATCACGTCGAGGGCAAGAGCAAGAAGACCGAACCGAACGCCGTGTACGACTTCGTGTGCGCGCGCACCGGCGCGTCGCGCGACACGGTCGAGCACTACTCCAAGGCGCTGGAGGAGTCGCTCGAGATGCTGGGCGCGACGCTGTTCCTCGCGGCGTTCCTCACGCGCCTCACTCTCTTCGCGGAGGAAGTGACGGTGCGGTTCGGGAAGGAACCGCGCCCGACGGACCGAGCCACTCCGCCACCCGCAGCTCCTCCAGCACCGTGACGAGGACGCTGGCGAACGTGTCCGGATCCTCGAGCATCGGGAAGAAGCCGACGCCCGCCATCTGCACCACGGAGAAGTCCTTCGCGTGACGGCGGTTCCCGGCCACGTTGGTCGGCCGCGCGTTGATCAGGCGGATCGGGACCGTGGCGCGCTCGAGCGCGCCGGGGAAGTCGAACGCGGCGTAGCTGTTCTCGAGGGCGATCGCGACGTGCGGGTCGGTGGCCGCCATCGTCTTCACGACCTGCGCCACGTCCTCGGGCGTCGCCTTGGGGCCGAACGACTTGGGCACGGCGGAGCGGATCGTGCCTGGATAGTCCTTCTCGAGCTGCTGCACGAACCGCTGCACCTCCGCGGCCTGCGAGCGCTCCGTGAGCGGCACCGCGGGGTCGTGCGCGTCGCG
>CAZOLL010000840.1:0-1691 GCA_964580365.1 uncultured Phycisphaeraceae bacterium | reverse complement strand
ACGCCGTCCGCCTTCGCGATCGCCGCGCGCGCGTCGTCCCACGTGACGCGCGCGTTCGGGTGATGCAGCGAGAGGTCGCCGATCTTCTGCGCCCACGCCAGGCGCTGCTCGACGCCCGTCTTCGCGCCGGCCTCGAACGCCGCGATGTCGACCGAGAGCTTCGCGAGCGTGTCGTGAAGAAACCGGTCCTCCTCCTTCTCGAAGCGCCAGGTGCGCCGCGCATTCACCGCGGATTCGAGTCGGGCGAGCTGCGCCTCGGCGTCCGCGACCGCCTTCGCCGCATCCGGTCCCGTCGCGGTCGCGATCGCCTGCTCCACGCTGGCGCGGTACCCCTCGTACTCCTTCTTCTTGTCCTCGGCTGCGGCCTCCAGCGCGCGCGCCTCGGCCGCCCTCGCGTCGGCGTCGAGCCCGTTCGCGACCAGTGCCCACGCCAGCGTGTCGAGCGTCGATGCCAATTCGGATGTCTTGTCACCGGCTTCGATCTTCGCGATCGCCGCACGCGCCGCCGCGAGAGCGAGCGGCTCCTCGCCGAATTGCCGCTTCGATGCATCCGGGTCGACGCGCTTCCACGCGAAGTCGTTCAGCTCGAGCGCGGACTTCGCTGCGAGCTCGGCGGGAAGCACCGCGGTTTCCGCCGGCGCAGCGCCTGTGCGTACGGCCTGCGCGCGCTTCGCGGCGACCACGAGCGGGCGCGACGCCTCGAGTTTCGCGAAGTCCGGGTGCGTCGTGCGGTCGCTCTCGCGCTCCGCGTCGGTCCACGGCAGCGCGCGGTTCTCGAGGTCCGCGAGCGTTTTCGCCAGCACCGGCTTTAAGTCTTCGAGCTTCCGCGCATCGTTCGCGAGCCACCGCTCCATCGCCGGGATCTTCTCCGGCCACGCGGGGTAGAGATGTGCCTCCGCCTTCGTCGCGTCGTCGAGCAGCACCACGCCCTTCAACTGGTCGAACTCCGCCTTGCGCGCGAGCGCGACGTTGCGCTGGGCCTCGACCGTGGTTCTTTGCGCCGTGATCTCCGTGTTCGCTTCACCAAGCGCGGCATTCTTCGCGCTGATCTCGTCGTTCGCCTTGCCGAGCGCGACGTTTTTCGTGGTGATCTCGTCGTTCGCCAATCCAAGCGCGACGTTTTTCTTCGCCACTCCGATGAGGCCGCCCGCGATCGCGAGCACCGCCACCAGTGCTGCCGCGGCGAGCCCCTTGTTCCGCACGACCCACTTCTTGGTCTCGGCCCACGCACCGGTCTCGTACGCGGCCACCACCTTGTGCTCGAGGAACGCGCGCAGGTCGCTCGCGAGCTCGACCATCCTCGCGTACCGGTCCTCGATCTTGCGCGCCATCGCCTTGTCGCAGATCGCTTCTAGCTCGGCGGGGACGTCCTTCACCGCCGCGTGCACCGGCGCCGGCGGAGCGTGCATTACCATCTGCACGATCGCACGCCCCGAGGGGCGCTCACCCGGCTCGACGTACGGCATGCGACCCGTGAGCAGGTGGTAGAGGATCGCGCCGACCGCGTAGACGTCGCTCGCCGGTCCCACGCGGTCGAGGTCGCCCTTCGCCTGCTCTGGCGGCATGTAAGCCGGCGTGCCGACCACGTCGCCGTCCATCGTGTACACGGGGGACTCCGGCGTTGCGCCCTTCTCCGCGCGCCGCTCGGTTCGCACGCTGGTGCTCGCGTCGGGACGGATGCGGATGTCCTT
>CAZOLL010000839.1:0-1696 GCA_964580365.1 uncultured Phycisphaeraceae bacterium | reverse complement strand
GCGCAGCAGATGCACGAGGCAATATTGGCGATCGGCCACGTCGATCGACTCGTAGCAGTCCGATGCAAAACCCTCTTGACGCATCGCGCATAATGTGGGCGAACATGTCGGTGAATTCGTCACGGAGGACTGTGTGATGGCGAGGGGTCGGCGGGATCGGGGTCGGCAGGGGGATTTCTGGATTCCGCGTGAAGCGTTGCGCTGCGCGCCGGCGCATCCGTTTTACGAGAAGCTCAACGGGATTCTGTCGGCGGCGGAGTTTGATCGCTTCGCGGAGTCGGCGTGCGAGAAGTTTTATGCGGGTGTGGGGCGGCCGAGCGTGGCGCCGGGGGTTTACTTCCGGATGCTGCTGATCGGCTATTTTGAGAAGCTCGACAGCGAGCGTGAGATCGCTTGGCGTTGTGCGGATTCGCTGTCGTTGCGGAGTTTTCTGGGGTTGCCGCTGGAGCAGGCGACGCCGGACCAGTCGAGCTTGTCGCGGACGCGGAATCGGATCGACGTGGAGACGCATCAGAGCATTTTCGACTGGGTGCTCAAGCGGCTGGCGGAGCATGGGCTGCTGTCGGGCGGCCCGCTGGGGCTCGACGCCAGCACGCTGGAAGCGGACGCGGCCATGAAGTCGATCGTGCGGCGCGACACGGGCGCGACGTACCACGAGTTCATCACGGACTTGGCGCAGGCCTCGGGGATCGCGACGCCGACGGCGGCGGAGTTGGCGAACTTCGATCGGAAGCGCCAGGGCAAGACGGTCAGCAACAACGAGTGGTTCAATCCCAACGATCCCGAGGCGAAGATCACGAAGCTCAAGGACGGCCGCACGCACCTGGCTTACAAGAACGAGCACGTGGTCGATCTGCAAACGGGCGCGATTGTGGCGGTTGAGATTCACCACGCCGACCAGGGCGACACGACGACCATGTGGGGCACGCTCGAAAAGGCCGCGGAATCGTTGTGCGAAGTCAGCACGGACGAAGCGGTGGTCGCGACCTGCGTGGAAAATGACGTTGCCGATCCGCGCGAACTGGGCGTGCGCGAAGTCGTGCAGGACAAGGGTTATCACAGCGCCCAGACGCTGGTGAATCTCGAAGAGCTGGACATCCGCAGCTACATTGCCGAGCCGGAGCGCGGTCGGCAGCGCTGGACGGTGCGGCCGACGCGCAGCATGACGGACGCCGAACTGCGTCAGGAACAGGACTTCAAACGGGCGGAGCAGGAGGCGGTGTATCGCAACCGCCGGCGGATTCGCGGGCGGCGCAGCAAGTCGCTGCACCGGCGGCGCGGGCAGTTCGTCGAGCGGAGCTTTGAGCACGTGCTCGACGACGGCGGCATGCGGCGGGTGTGGCTCAAAGGGCGCGAAAAGATCGCGAAGCGCTACCTGATTCACACCGCCGGCTTCAATCTCGGACTGATCATGCGCAAATTGACCGGCTTCGGCACGCCGCGCGGCTGGGCCGACGCCCTGCGCGCGTTTTTTACGCGCCACAGCGGCCGGGCGCGCCGGTTCGGCCGCGTAATCCTGCGCTTCGCGCTCCATCAGCTATTCCGAAAATCAACCGCGCCGCGCGAACGCGCGGCTTAGAAAATGCCCGCCGAACGGATTCTGCATCGGACTGTTAGCTGCGCGAACGGCTCCCGATTGATGCGGAGGTCGTTCCCCGCGTTCGATGAGCAGTAGCTGCAACTGAATCCGCATTTG
>CAZOLL010000838.1:0-1699 GCA_964580365.1 uncultured Phycisphaeraceae bacterium | reverse complement strand
CGGCACGCTCGGCGCGCGCGTACGCGACGTTGCCCTCGAGGAAGGTTGCCCGCGCTTCGAACTCCGCTCCGCCGCGCTCGGCGGCGCGCCGCGCGGCGGCGGCCGCGGCGTCGAGGTCGCCTGCCTTCAGCGCCGCGAGCGCGAGGTCGAACGACAACTCCGGTGACGCCCCAGCGCCCGTGGCGTCCGCGGCGCGCTCGGCGGCGGCGAACGCGGCGAGCGCATCGGCGAAGCGCCCCGCGCGCCAAGCGTCGACGCCCGCGGAGAACTCGTCGCCGGCGGCGAGGCACGAAAGCACGACGACGACGATCGCATGACGCGGGATCACGCGTGCCTCCGGGTTCGCAGGTGGACGTCGAGCATCCACAAGAGGATCGCGACGGCGAGCGGCCATTGGAAGCGCCGCGTGCGCTCGTCTTGCGGACCCCGGTCCTCCGACGCTCGCGTGCGCTGCGCCGCGGGGACGATCGCCGACTCCTGCAGATCCACGAGCGGCGACGCGCCGCCGTCGAGACGCCGGTACTCGCCCCCGGTCGCAGCCGCGATCGCTCGCAGGCCCGACTCGTCGAGCGTCGTCACGACTTCGCGGCCGGTGCGGTCGCGGAGGAACTCCGCCGCGCCCGCGGCCGGCGCCTCGAGCACCACCTTGCTGCCCGACGCCGAGCCGATGCCGACGCAGTGCACGGCGATTCCACGCGCGCGCGCGCGGTCCGCGGCGGCCCGGCCGGACGCCGCGAGGTCCTCGCCATCCGTGACCAGCACGATCGCCGCGCTCTTGAAATCGGCCGCGACCGCCGCGAGCCCCGCGTCGATCGCCGCGCCGACATCCGTGCCGCCGCGCGTGATGCTTTCGACGCCGACCGAGCGCACGAGCTCCGCGAACGACGCGACGTCTCGCGTGAGGGGAGTGACCAGTCGCGCTTCGCCCGCGAACACCACGAGGCCGAGCCGATCGCCCGGCGATTCCCGCACCCGATCGGCGAGCGCGAGGATCGCGGCGCGAGCGGCCTCGCGGCGATCGGGCTCCGTGTCGCGCGCCAGCATCGATCGCGACACATCGAGCAGCACGACCACGTCGGCGTCCGCACGGCCGATCGCGCGGGCGCCGGCGCCGAGCACCGGCTCCATCGCGGCGAGCGCGGCGCACGCGATCGCCGCGGCCGGGAGCAGAGCGTGGAGCTTGGCGTGAGCTTCGTGAGCACGCGGCCCGAGCGCGCGGGCGCGGCGCAGCGCCGCCGAACGCGCGGCGCGGATCGACGCGAAGGCGACCATCGGCGCGAGCAGGAGCAGCGGCCACGCCGCCGGCCGCGCGAACGCATCGACGATGGCGGCGAGGATCACGGCAGCACCTCGAACGCGGTCCTCTCGAGCACGCGGCTCGCGATCAACAGCACGAGCGCGCCGAGCAGGAACGGCAGGAAGCGCTCCTCGATCTCCACGTGCGGATCCTGCAGCGGCGCGCGTTCGAGCGCCGAGATCTCCGCGTACACGTCGGCGACCGCGGCGGCATTCGTCGCGCGGAACAGTCGGCCGCCGGTCGCGCCGACTGCGCGCTCGACCTCGGTCGTGTCGACTCGATCCGCACCCGCGGCGATCGCCCACGCGCGGACGCCGAGCTCGCGGCACGCGCGCGCAGCGAATGCGGGCCCGATCTCGTCCGGCGTCTGGTCGGTCGCCACGTTCTCTTCGCCGTCGCTGA
>CAZOLL010000837.1:0-1700 GCA_964580365.1 uncultured Phycisphaeraceae bacterium | reverse complement strand
CGATGAGCTTGCGGTCGTAGCGGGCGCGGAGCTGCGCGCGGGCGAAGGCGACGACAGCCGAGCGGTCGATGCCTTCGGGCGCGGAGACGACGCGCACGTCGTAGCGGTCCGACGGGTAGTGCAGCGCGGAGCTGTGCCGCACCGATGTCCACTCGGCGCTGACCGTCTCGAACGCCGCGCCGTCGGTGAAAATCTCGACGTGGTTCCACCGCGAGCGCGTCGTTCGCTGGATCGACCACGAGATCAGCGCGCCGAGCGGGCCGGCGAGGAAGCTGAGCCAGGTGCGGCGGCGGTGGACGAGGAGGAGGTCGCCGGCGGAGGGGATCACGTGGAACCCCACGATTTCCACCCTTGCCCGGGAATCTCTGGACGCTCCATTGCGCGCATCGGGCAATGGTGCCCGGCAGGAGACCGACGATGACGCGACAGGTGCAGCTCTAGGAGAACTTCGTGCTCGATCTCGACTCGATCGTTGCGGCGCGACGCGAGAATGAGCGCTGGCACGCCTACTGGGCGTTTCCGCTGACCGAGGCCCACCGCATCACGATGTCGGCGGGCGAGGAGAAGATCCTCGGAGTCGCGCTCGACGACACGCCCGGACTCGGAAACGAGTGAGCGGATCACGCGCGCGCCCCCTCGACGAACAGCACGTCCCGCGCGCGATACCCGTCCGCGCACTTCTCGATGAGCCCGAGAGTGCGGAGCCGTCCACGCGGATTGTTGAAGGCGCCGCCGTTCGGCTCGTAGCCCGCGGCCCTCGCGAGATCATCCGAGTCGACGGCGTCCGGGTAACGCTCGAGCAGCACGTTCAGGATTCGCTGCTCTGGGCCGTCGAGTCGGGCGCGGACGCGGTCGTGGATCTCGCGCGTGGTCGCGGCCATTTCCGGCGCCGTCGCGCGCGCACGCCCCTCGACGGTGAGGGCGAGCTTGCCGCCCCGGTACTCGATCAAGCCGCGCTTGTTCAGGCGGCCGCGGGGGTTGTTGTACGCGCCGCCGTTGACGCGGTAGCCCGCCATGAACGCAACGGCGGTCTGCTCCTGCTCGGCGCTGCCGTTCGTCGCCTCGAGCCACGCGATCGCGTCGAGGATGCGCTGCTCGGGGCCGTCGAGGCCATCACCGTCGATCGCGTGACCGTTCGTCGCCGGCGCCAGCGCGACGCGCCTCACCGTCGAGGTCTTCGCCCAGCCGGAGTCGATTGGCGGCTTCACCGAGGGCGCGCGCCCTGTTGAGAGGAAGATCCTGGTCCCGCCCTTCGGCGGCGCCGTCCTCTCGATCGCATCCGAAATCGTGGCGGCGATCGGCCGCAGCTCGTCGAGCGCGGCGTTCACCCGATCGACCAGCTTCTCGGCGCGCGCGAGCTGTCCGTCCTTCAGGACCGGGACGTCGCGCGTCTCGACCTTCACTTCCGGCACCGGCGCGGTGGGGCGCGCCGCGAGCTGCCGCTTCAGCCCGGCGACTTCGGCCCGCAGCTCCGCCAGCGTCTTCGCTTCGTGCTCGGCTTCCTTCGGCAGATCGGCGAGCTTCGCCAGCACCGCCCGCACCTTCTCGCGCGGCGCCGGCACCGCGACGGCACGTTGGCCGGACTTCGGGTGTGTCGTCTCGACGGGACCGATCGTCACGGCGACGACGTCATCCGACAGCCCCGGGCCGAACGCGAAGAACTCGCCGGGCCGCATCGATCGGAGCCGTGCCGTGTCCTC
>CAZOLL010000836.1:1125-1703 GCA_964580365.1 uncultured Phycisphaeraceae bacterium | reverse complement strand
TGCTCGAGCAGGTCCCCTTCGGGCCGTGCGTCCCGTCGGTCTGCGGGTCGATGCACGCGCCGCCGCACGAGATCTGCCCCCCGGAGCAGCCCTCGGCCACGCACGCGCCCCCCTCGCAGACAAAGCCCGACGGGCACGCCGGCGAGCACTCCTTCGAACCCGAGACCGCGCCGCACCCGACCGCGGCGAGCAGACAGCACAAGAACGCGAGCTGAGCCCTCATGCGCTGCAGCATCGCACGGCAGGCCCCCCGTCATGACCGCGGCGCAACGCGTTGGGCAGGCGTTCGAGGGCCAGAGTCGAACGATCGAGGCCCTGGGTCGAACGATCGAGGCCCTGGGTCGAACGGTCGAGGCCCTGGGTCGAACGGTCGAGGCCCTGGGGTCGAACGTATGAGGCCCTGGGTCGAACGATCGAGGCCCTGGGTCGAACGATCGAGGCGCCGGGTCGAACGATCGAGGCGCCGGGTCGAACGATCGAGGCCCTGGGTCGAACGTATGAGGGGCTTTGCACGTCTTTGGCCTCGCGCCGCGGATAAACGTGCAGGCCGCCCCGAAAAACGTGCAGGAGCGCCGGCA
>CAZOLL010000836.1:0-1115 GCA_964580365.1 uncultured Phycisphaeraceae bacterium | reverse complement strand
CTCGAGAACGCGATCGCGCGCTATTTCTCGACCGGGCAGATCCCGGGGCCGCTACGCCGCCGCTTCCTCGTCCGCCGCGCGCCCGCAGTGCCGGCACGTCCCGGGCGGCAGCGCGGCGCCCGTCAGGACCGCGCTGATCGGCGCGTCGAACGCGCGCGCTACCCGGAAGGCGATCATGGGCGTCACCGGGGCGCGCCCCGACACGACGGCCCAGAGGGAGCTGTGGGAGAGCGGGAGCGCCAGCTCGACGCCGCGCCAGTTGCCGAGCCGGACGCGCAAGACCCGCATCAGCGCGAGGACGTGCTCTTGCTCGTCCTCGTTGAGATCGGCGCTGCGGCGATGGGAAGGGTGGCTCATGGCTGCTCCTGAAGCTGGGAGGGCAGGACGACGGGCGCGCCCTGCCAGAACGCCGGCGCGAGGCCGGCGGTGAAGATGGCCTTGACGAGGCAACACAGGTTGTGCGCGACGCACATCGCGAGCACCTCGTTGGCCTGCGCGGTCGGACGACGCGACGCCACGGCCGCGCCGAAGCGCGCCTTGAGCATCGCGAACACCGTCTCCACGTTCGACCGGCGGTGGTAGTGCCCGAGGAAGCGCTCCTGGTTCAGCGTGAACTCGAGGAGGTGGCGCGACCAGACCGGGGCCTTGGGGTTGGCGACCGCGTTGACACGAAACGGGATGAACACCTCGACGCCGAGCGCGTCGAGAACGTCGTGGTTCTCGACGGAGCTGTACGCCTTGTCGGCGCTCAGCTCGCGGACGTCGTGGTGCGCGCGGGTCCGCTCGAGGAGGCCGGGGAGCTGCGGGCAGTCGCCCTCGGACGTGACGCGCGCGCTGGTGATCGCGTGCGTCACCGTCCCGCACATGATGTGCAGCTTCACCCACGGGTGCGCCGCGCGGAGCTTGCCGTGCTTCTGATCGAACCAGCGGTCATACGTCACCGTCGAGAACCCGCTCGAGTCGATCGCGTACTGGCCGTTCTCGATCGCCGCGAGCGGCGCGGCCGACTGCTCGACGAGCGCCGTGAGGATGTCCGTCGAGTCCGGGTCGGCGAGGAAGTTGGAGATCGAGTTGAAGTGCCCGACGGTGCCGAGGTGGCCCCGGGATGCGCTCTC
>CAZOLL010000835.1:0-1715 GCA_964580365.1 uncultured Phycisphaeraceae bacterium | reverse complement strand
GTGAGCCCCCCGGGGCCATGTCCACTTACGACGCCTCCAGCATCACCGTGCTCCCGGGTCTCGCCGCCGTTCGGCAGCGTCCGGGCATGTACATCGGATCCACCGACGAGGACGGGGTGCATCACCCCGGGCTCGACTGGTATCACCCACACATCCACGGCAGCACCGCGATCCAGGTCGCGTCGGGCGCCGCGGGCGCGTGGATCGTCCGCGGCGACGTGGACGAGGTGCCCGGGATCAAGGACGCCCGCGAGCGCCTCATGGTCCTCTCGACCCCTCCCATCGTCTACGCGCCTCTCGCCGACGGCGAGCCATGCGACGAGGATCACCTCACGTTCAACAGCTTCTACGAGCTCCAGAGCATCACCGGAACGGAGACGAACCTCGTCAACGGCGTCCGTCGTCCGCGCATGCTCATGCCCCCCGGCCAGATCGAGCGCTGGCGCTTCATCCACACCGCCTTTCTGGACGAGGTGTGGCTCGTGCTCTTCCGCGGCAAGGACTCGGCCTGCGAGCTCGTGGACCTCTCGAAGCCGCCGATCAAGTTGACGCAGATCGGGCGCGACGGGTTGACACTGCCCAAGCCGCCGTCAGGCGAGGGCTGGCCGTACGCGCCCGAGCTGCTGTTCCTGTCGACCGGCTACCGAGTCGACGCGCTGCTCGATGGCGGCGAGCTCGCGCACGGCGACACGCTGTGCCTCATGGCCGCGCACGTGCTCCAGGAGGACACGACGACGCACGAGCCCGTCGACAGCGGCGTGGTGCCGGACCCCGAGCAGATCCTCAAGGAGGCCTCCAAGGGCGATCTCATCGCCATCGTCAACGTCTCGAACGACGCTGGGCCGCCGACAGAGACCGAGATGCCGGACCTCGCCGCGGTGGCGAAGCTGTCCCCGAGCATGATGCTCCAGGGCGGCAAGGTCGACGCGCTCGCGCGGTGCAAGGAGGTCGAGCCGCTGAACAAGCCCGAGGAGATCGATCAGCTCAGCGAGCTCTTCATGCTCTTCCTCAACACCGGGCCCGACGCGTGCGGGTGCCCCGATCACAACATCAACTGCAAGAACCTCGAGTACACCGATCGGGCCAAGTACCCGTGGGATCGCGTGCTCGTCAAGGGCGAGGTCGATCACTGGCGGCTCCTGGCGGGCTTCGACGGCCACCCCTTCCACATCCACATTAACCCGTTCCTCGTCTGCCCGCTGGCGAAGGCGGAGAGCGCGAACCACACCGTCCGGGGTCGCCTCTTCGAGCCGCCCTTCGCACACTGGCGCGACACGTACCTCGTCAACCTCGACCGGAGGCACGACATCCTCACCGAGTACCGCGCCTTCGCGGGATCGTTCGTCACGCACTGCCACAAGCTCACCCATGAGGACGAGGGTATGATGGAGCTGCTCCACATCTGCGACCCCGCTCTCGAGTCGTGCGACCAGCTCTGCTCTGGCGGGCCGTGCGACTGGCGGACGTGCGTGCCGGGCGACGAGAGCTGCCAGCGGGCGCTCGCCGCGACCCTCTGCTTCTTCGACCCGTTGACCTGCCCCGACGCGGCGCTGCGATGCAAGACGTGCGACGCGAACACGCCCTGCCCGCCCGACGCGCACTGCCGCGGCGACGCGGACATCGACGGCCAGAACCGCTGCGCGCCCGGCTGCCTCTCCAACGACGACTGCGCGCCAACCGACGCCTGCGACGCCGGCACGTGCGCGCCGGCGCCC
>CAZOLL010000834.1:0-1719 GCA_964580365.1 uncultured Phycisphaeraceae bacterium | reverse complement strand
GTGAAGATTGCGCGCTTTATTTCGAGATGGGATCAGAAGAAGAACTCGAACGGCTGATGAAGCTCTTCATCCTGACCGAGCCTGATATTGAATCGCAGCAAGACGAAGAGGTTCGATTGTACGCCGCGATGGAAGGGACCGACCCCTGTCTGGAAGATGAAAATTGCTATTGCTCGGAACGTCTCGATAAGCTCGCGGAAATCGCCACTTCGGAAAATCGCCCCATCGGATGGAGCTTTGAATACAACGACGGCGCGGTGAATCGGCGGAGCGGTTACAGCGAACAGGCCGAATGTCTGACCTGGAACATCGGCGAGATTCTGGAAGAATCCTCTGCGCGCGAAAGGATGGCTGCGCGCCGTGAGTTGCAAAAATACCTGGAAGCGCGCGGTCGTGATCTGGCGCAGTTCGATGCCCTGACGGAAAGGAGGCGCGCCGCATGAACCGCCTGCAAAACGTCGCCACACGAATGGGGCCGGATTTGCGAGATGCCATCGAAGCAATGCCCGGACTTGGCGGCATCGCGCTCTGGGTGAAGTTTCTTGATTCAGACGCTCCCGATCTGATCGCGCGGACGGACGGCATTCACGTCGAGGTCGGGCCGCGTTACAACCAATACACTGATGCCGAGCGCCGCTTCATCGTGCTGCACGAACTGTTGCACGTCGCGCTGGCGCATCCTGTGCGCGAGCGTGAATTGAAGAAACGCTGTCAGGACTTCAATCCGCATCTCTACAACACTGCCTGCGACGCGATCATCAACGCCGCGCTCGATGGAGTCCGAGGCGCTCGCAGGCCTGACGGTGCGGTCACGTTTGAGCAGGTGCTGACGCCGCTCGGCCAGTGGAAGAAAGACGACCACCCCGCTGAAGTTGTGCGCCAGTGGTCATCAGAGGCGCTCTATCACCTGCTGGCGAAGAATCGCAACCGGATTGATCTTCGCTCACTCGATACCAATTCAGGATTCAATAGCCAGGACATCGCGCCGTCACTTTGCCAGCCGATGAGGGGAAGCGCGCAGCCGGAAGGTGATGGTTCGACTGAAGAGACGGTTCGCGCGTGGGGTTCGCGTTTGAAGATGGCGCGCGGGGCGCTTGCGGGAATCTTTGCGCGGCTGGCAAAGGAACTACCGAAGGTGAAGACGCCGTGGGAGCGAATCCTGCGCGATCTGCTTTTCCGCCATGCGCAGCGCAAACGCAGACCTGACCCATCGCGTCCGACCCGCCGCTGGCTCGCACTGGAAAGCGACCTCAGACAGCGTGAAGACATTGATCTGCCTTTCGAGCGTGCTGCCAGAGCCGCCCGCACCGGACGCATTGCTCTCGCCGTAGACACTTCCGGCTCAATTGACAACGCAATTCTCAAACGCTTTGCCGCCGAGATCGCAGCCGTTCTTGAACAAACAGAGCCGCAGCTTCGGCTGATCGTTTGTGATGCGGACGTTCATCAGGTTCACGACTTCTCCGGCAGAGATGTCGCAAAGTTGCTGCGCGGCTTCCAATTCAAAGGCGGCGGCGGAACTGACTTCCGCCCGGCCATCGCCGAAGCGACGAAGTGGAAGCCTGACCTGCTGATTTATCTGACCGATTTGGAAGGCGAGGCTGGAGATGCGCCGAAATACCCGGTGCTGTGGGCAGTGCCGGAGGGTAAAGCAAACGCTCCGTGGGGCAAAATCATTGAACTGAATTGACGCTGGAATTTTCTCGCCTGCAAAATTTT
>CAZOLL010000833.1:0-1719 GCA_964580365.1 uncultured Phycisphaeraceae bacterium | reverse complement strand
GTTTCGATCGCGCCGCATGAACGTCGTCTTCCTCGGAACCTCCCGGTTCGCGATCCCCGCGCTCAAGGTGCTCGACGATTCGTCGCACCGGGTCGCGCTGGTGGTGACGCGTCCCGACCGGCCGCGCGGGCGCGGTCGGGAGACGTCGCCGTCGCCGATCGCGGAGGTCGCGAAGGAGCTCGACCTCGACGTCTACCGGCCCGAGCGCGTGAACGCGCCGGAGTCCGTCGCGCGGATCCGCGCCGCGGAGCCGGATCTGGTCGTCGTCGTCGCGTACGGGCAGATCCTCGGCAAGGAAATCCTCGCGATGGGCGAGCGCGGCATCGTCAACCTGCACGGCTCGCTCCTGCCCGCCTACCGCGGCGCGGCGCCGATCGCGCGCGCGGTGCAAGACGGCCTGCTCGACACCGGCATCTCGCTGCAGTTCGTCGCCGCCGAGCTCGACTCGGGCGACGTCATCGATCGCGAGCCGGTGCCGATCAAGCCGGACGAGACCGCGGGCGAGCTCACCGAACGCATGGCGCCGATCGCCGCGAAGCTGCTCGCGCGCAATCTCGAGAAGCTCGCGAAGGGGACGGCGCCGCGCGAGCGACAGGCGGCCGCCGCGGTCACGTGGGCGCCGCCGTTGAAGAAGACCGAAGGCCGCATCCCGTGGACATTGCCCGCGCACCGCGTGCACGCGCACATCCGCGCGATGACGCCGTGGCCCGGCGCGTTCACGGAGTGGCCGCGCGCGCTGGGCCCGCTCGAACGTCTCGTCGTGAAGAAGGCGGAGATCCGCCGCGTCCCGACCAACGCCGCGCCGGGAACGGTGGTGCGCTCCGACGGCGTGCTCGACGTTGCGACGGCGGACGGGATCATCCGCGTCGAGCGCCTCCTGCGCTCCGGGAAGCGCGAGACCGACGCGGAGTCGTTCCTGAACGGGCTGCCGATCCCGCTCGGCGCGGTGTTCCGATGAGCTTCGGGCGCGATTCCTCCGGCCCGCCGCGCGGTCGCGGCGGCCCGCGGCGCGGACCGCCGCGTCACGGTGCGCCGCGCTTTGGTGGTCCGCGCGGCCCCGGTGGCACCGGTGGCACCGGCGGCACCGGCGGACGACGGTTCGACTCGCGCGGCGGTCCGCCTCGGCGGCCGCCCGGCCCGACGGCGCGCGCGCTCGCGCAGGACGTGCTGGTCCGGCTCGGCGAGTCGCGCACGGCGTCGATCCCCGAGTGTCTCGACGAAGTCGCAGGCGGCGCGGCGCTCGACGGGCGCGAACAGCGGTTCCTGCAGGAGCTCGTGTACGGCGTGCTGCGCCACCGCATGACGCTCGACTGCGTGATCGCCGCGTTCATGCGCGGCCCGCTCGGCGACCTCGACGACGATTGCCTCGAGGCGCTGCGGCTCGGCGTGTACCAGCTGTTCTTCCTCGACGGCGTGCCGCCGTTCGCAGCGGTGTCCGAGTCGGTGAACCTCGTGCGCCGCCGGCACGCCGGCGTGCAATCGATGGTGAACGGCGTCCTGCGCAGCATCGCGCGCGACATGAACAAGGTCGACATCGCGCTCGACCGCGGCGGCTCGAGCCCGCAGAAGCGCGTGCCGGTCTCCGAGAAGAGCGTCGTCTTCCTCCCGCGCGCCGTGTTCTGCGACCCGGCCGAAAACCTCGCGCTGCACCTCGCGCAGATGTACTCGCAGCCGCCGTTCCTCGTGGAGCGCTGGCTGAAGAAGCACGATCGCGCCGTC
>CAZOLL010000832.1:0-1721 GCA_964580365.1 uncultured Phycisphaeraceae bacterium | reverse complement strand
GGAGATGGTCGCGCCTGGCGCCGTCGTGGTCGACGTGGGCACCAACGCGGTCGAGGACGCGGGCGCGAAGTCCGGCTACCGGCTCGTCGGCGACGCCGCGTTCGACGAGCTGGTCGGACACTGCGCGGCGATCACGCCCGTGCCGGGCGGCGTCGGGCCGGTGACCGTCGCGATGCTGCTGAAGAACGTCGTCGGCAGCGCACTTTCCGCGCGTTGAGCGGCGTCAGCGCCCGCGGCGTTCCAGCGCGCGGCGCACGGCCGGCGCGATCTCGTCCGCGATCACTTGCGCCCCGTCCTCGAGCGGGTGCACCTCGTCCATGAACAGCTTCGCGCCGCCCTTCGCCTGCAGCGAGGGCGTCGGGTCGACGATCTCGAGGCGGAACTCCGCGGCGACCCGGTTCATCGCGGCGCGGAACTCGTCCTTCCACAGCCGCGGATGGTCGCCCGCGACGGGCTCCTGCACCAGGACGAGCGCGACGCCGCGTTCCGCGAGCAGCCGCGCGAAGTCGCGGAGCACGTCCTCGAAGCGCTGCGCCGGCCGCGTCTCGCCGTCCGGCCAGTCGGGCGTCGAACCCGGCGCGGACGTCGCGATCGCGCGGCGCAACAGCGCGGCGCCGCGCGCCGCTTCGCGCCGGTCGCGCAGCCGCTCGAACCACGACGCGCGGTAGCCGGGCGCCGTCACGCGCCGCAGGTAGCCGGCCTCGTCCATCTGCGTCAGCGCGTACGAGTCGTTGAAGAACAGCGAGAGCGTGACGACGTCGGGCCGCCACGCGAGCAGGGTGTTCTGCAGGTCGAAGAAGAGCCGCGAGCCCGTCGAGCCGGGCACGGCGCCGACCATGACCTCGACGGGGAAGCCCTGCTTCTCGAGCGCGAGCTGGATCCGGAACGGGTACGGCAGCGCGAGCCAGTACCCGTTCGTGCTCGAGGTGCCCATGCACAGCACGCGGGGAACGCCGTCCTTCTTCTCGAGCTTCGGCGTCACGAGGCGCAGCTCGTGCCGCGCGTGCCAGTTGTCGAACCGCCGGATCGCCGGGTGCTGCAGCTCGACGAGATCGGGCTCGAGGCGCTCGCCGCTCCAGCGCGTGACGCCGATCGCGTTGACGCGGCCGAAGTCCGGCGGCCACGAGCGGCGAACCGCCGACCCGCCCGCGAACGCGACGCACGCGAGCGCGCCGGCGACGACGACGCCGGCACGCAGCGCGCCCGCGCCGCGCGCGAGCACGAGCACCGGCGCGAGCTGCAGCACGAACGCGAGGGCGAACGCGACGACGAGCAACGGGTCGTCGGTCGGCCCGTCGATCGCCACCGCCTGCAGCACGAGCGCGATCGCGAGCGCCGGCGCCGCCGCCGCCGCGACGATGCGCGTCCAGCTCGCGGCGAGCACTCCGGCCGCGAGGAAGATCCACGCGAGCGCGACGCAGGCGACCGCGGAAGCGCCGCGCGCCGCGTCCGCGGCGGACAGGACGCGCGCCTCGTCGGACGCGACCGGTTGCACCGAGAGCGCGTCGAACCGCACCGCTCCGCGTGCGCCGAGCCCGATGACCGCCCCCTCGGCGAACCGTCGCTCCTCGACTCGCGCGAACGACCGGCCGTCGACGAAGGCCTCGATGGTCCGGCCCCGACACTCGACGCGCACGTCGACGACGCCGGACGACGGCGCCCAGGACGGGGCGGCGCGATCGACGAGCGTGAACTCCTCCTGCGTCTCGAGCCAAAGCCCG
>CAZOLL010000831.1:0-1728 GCA_964580365.1 uncultured Phycisphaeraceae bacterium | reverse complement strand
GGCAAGACCGGGAAGACCCAACCTCTCGAGGATCTCACCGCTCAACCCGCGGGTCAGTTGCTCTCTCGCGCCGGCGTTCCGAACGAAGTCCTGAAGACGATCGCGCGGTACGACGTGATCCTGAACGGCGAAGGGTCGCCGGCGCACGCCGCGTTCATCGACTTCACCTGGCGCGGACGCGCGCTGCGCATGGGCGCCGCATGCGACGGCCCGGGCATCCCGCGGGCGCTCACCGCGTTCGACGACTTCGGCAAGCCGGTGACCGAGCTGGATCCGTTCCTCGCGCAGTTCAAGTCGACGGAGGGCGTGCTCGTCACCGACGGCTCGCTGCTCCCGATCGGCGAGGCGATGAAGCTGCGCGACACCGTCATGGGTCAGAAGACGCCGCCGTCGAAGCCGGCCGAGTACGAGAAGTGGGCGCTCTTCCGTCACAAGCTGCTGATGTGGCAGATGGACGACGCCGCGGCGAAGACGTTCGGCGACGGCGCGGACGCCGCGCACCTCGGCGCCGGCCTCGCGGCCGTCATCAAGCAGGCCGACGCGGCGAACGAGTTCGCGACGCACTTGAAGACCGTGCTGAAGCCGAAGGACATCGGCCAGTACCGAAAGATGCTCGCGGCGATGAAGGCCGGCGCGGAAGAGGCGAAGACCGCGGCCGAATCGGGCGACAACGAACTCGCCGCGAAGCTCGCGAAGTCGAAGGTGAAGCTCGCGTGCTCGCAGTGCCACGGCTTCGACGCGAACGAGTGGAAGAAGCCGCTGAAGGGCGTGATCCGCGGACGGCGCGACGAGCTCGGCTTCTCGAGCGGCGCGTTCGTCGTCGACTACGACGTGCGCCGCGGCGACCTACCGGCGGACGAAGCACAGGTGATCGCGTCCGCCGCGAAGGCGGTGCTCCTGCTCGCGCAGGGGAAGTGACCGCGGGTCACTTCTTCTTCGGCTTCTTTGCCGCAGCGGCCTTCGCGGCAGCGGGCTTTGCCGGAGCGGCCTTCATGGCCGCGGGCTTCGCGGGAGCGGCCTTCATGGCAGCGGGCTTCGCGGGAGCGGCTGGCTTCTTGGCCCCGCCCTTGCCGTCGTAGACGCGCTTCAGCTTCGCGAGGCACTCCTCCCACACTTCCTCGAGCTCGGCCTGCGTGTCGCGCGCGGCGAAGTCGACCGCGGAGACGAGCACGCCCGCCTTCTGCGTTTCGAGCGTCATCGCGAAGTAGTCGTCGCGCGACTGTGCGCTCCCGTTCTCCCAACGCAGCATCACGGTGCGACTCGGCTCGAGGCGCAGGACGCGCGCGCGGCTCCTGCGCGCGGTGGGACCGGAGCCCCAGACGAACTCGATCAGCGCGCCTTCGCGGACGTCGTCCGACGCGCCGTCGGCGAACCAACGCGCCAACTCACGGCGGTCCGTCAGCGCCTTGTACATCGTCTCGAGCGTGTTCGAGACCACCACCGATTTGTCGACGCGGAGCGCCCGAGCCATGCAAACGTTCTCCCGAGAGGGCGCTCGATTGTCGTCTCAGCGCAACGCGCTTTCCAGCGCCTTTTGCAGCGACGCGACGACGAACGGCTTCTCGAGGACGATCTGAGGGCCGAACTCCGCGTCGAGGGCGCGCATGTCCACGCCGCACGCGGAGCAGATCACGACCGGGAGACGCGCGTCGCGCTTCTTGATCTCGCGCAGCGTCTCCACGCCGTCCATGCCGGGCATCATCAGGTCGAGGAGCACGGCGTCGAACG
>CAZOLL010000830.1:0-1739 GCA_964580365.1 uncultured Phycisphaeraceae bacterium | reverse complement strand
GAGCTCCGGTTCGCGGCCGAGGGCTTCCGCCGGCTCGGGCCCGCGGCGCTGACCACCCGCAGCATCGTCGACGCCAACATCGCGAACGTGCTGATCACGCTGCAGCGCTGGGACGAGGCGGAGTCCCTGCTGAAGCGGCTGCGGGCCGAGATCGACGCGAATCCCGCGCGCACGAACGACCAGCTCGACATCTCGGACTTCGCCTCCGCGCGCGTGCACCGCGGCCGCGGCGAGCACGCGCGCGCCGAGCCCGAGCACCGCCGCGTGCTCGCCAACTTCCGCGCCTGGTCGGGCGGCGCGGACACGCCGCGCGTCGCCGGCGTCGAGATGCACCTCGGGCGGCTGCTGCTCGACACGGGCCGCCCCGAGGAGGCGGCGGCGATGCTGCGTCACGCGGCCGCGGTCTTCGGGACGCGCAAGGGGCACGACAGTCTGCCGGCCGTCCGTTCGCGCATCCTGCTCGCCGCCGCCCTGGCGCGGACGGGACACGCCGCCGAGTCCGACACGCTGCTCGCGCGGGCGCTCGCCGTGCAGCGCCGCCGCCTCGCCCCGGGACACGTGCTGCGTCGCGAAGGCGACGCGATCGAGCGTTCGGTGCGCGCTCGGCTCGCCACACTCGAGCGCTGACCGGCTCGCCGGGCCCTCGCTCGTTCAGGCCGGCTCGGGCTCCTCGCGCTCGCGCCCGAGCAGCGCGATCCCGGTCAACAGGAGCGGCAGCAGGAAGACGACGAATACGAAGAACGAGCCGACATTCCCCTCGAGCGCGCGTGGGATCTTGAACAGCCAGAAGAGCCCGCAGGTGGCGAGGAGCAGCCCGACGCCGGCCACGCGCGGCCAGCGGTGACTCAACCAGGCGAACAGGAAGAACGGCAGGACCGCGAGGCCTTCCATCAGCCCGCCCATGCTGAAGCCCTCGGACAGTGCGACGAACACGAGCCACACCGCGCCGAACGCGATCAGGATGCGCGTCGCCGCGGCGCGCGCGTCCCAGAAGCTGAACAGATAGGTCATGAAGTAGACGACCACCATGACCGCGAGGATCGCCGACGCGGAGTACGCGTCGCGCTCGAGTGCGGCCGTGCCGCGGTTCTTCACGACGGTGATGATCGCGGTGACCACCGCCCCGGCGAGATACGCGCGGTGGCCGGCCCGTCGCGCGGCGTCGCGCTGGAACTCGTCACGATCGCGCAGGAGCCCGGCTTCGCGCAGGAGCGCGGGACCGAGCGCCCCGGCCGCGAACAGCGACAGCCAGACCATGTCCACGGTGACCCCGAGCAGCAGGCCCGCCACGATCAGGACGAGCGAGACGAAGTCCGCCGCGGACGGACGCCACTTCAGTCTTCCGTTCATCGCTTCCCTCCTCCTCCGGATCCGTCCAGTTCGAACAGCGCCTCGACGGTCGTATCGAAGACCCGCGCGATGCGCAGTGCGAGCTCGACGGAGGGGCTGTAGTTCCCCTTCTCGATCGAGATGATCGTCTGCCGCGTGACGCCGGCCCGATCGGCGAGTTCCTGCTGCGTCATCTCCTCCGCCTCGAACCGGTAGCGACGCAGGTGGTTTCTGAGTGCCATGGACGCAATGTACAGCATCATAGACACCATGTAAAGTATCTTTTACATCGAGGTCAGGAGGGGCGAGTCCTCGCGGACGAGAGTGACTGCTTGAAGCTCTTCACCGTTTCCTAGAGCTTCACGTACTTGCCCGGCGTCCCGGTGAACGCCTCGGCGACGAAGAACGGC
>CAZOLL010000829.1:0-1743 GCA_964580365.1 uncultured Phycisphaeraceae bacterium | reverse complement strand
ACGACTTCACCACCTGGCGGCACGCCCTGCACGCCGCCGGCGCCATCGTCCAGGCCGACCACAACCGCGTCCGCAACTTTTCCCAAGCCGCGTTCGTAATCAAGTCGCCGGCCCGCCCGCCCCACGTCTGCGCGTCTTGCTCCGCGAGCGTGGTGCGCATCGCCGGACGCGGTTGCCGCCGGTGCGGCGGCGAGCCGGCGCCGGGCGCGGCGGTCGCGCCGTCCGCGTGCCGGCGCTGCCGCGGACGTCGGTTCGCGTTCCGGCGCGCGTCGTCGGCCGTGCGCTACTCGGGCGCGGCGCGCGAGGTCGTGCTGGCCGTCAAATTCCGGCGCCGGCGCGAAGGGCTCGACGTGCTCGCCCGCTGGATGGAGGCCCACGTGCGCGCTTCCATCGGGACGCTCCCGCCGGGCGGGCACGGCGTGGTCGTCGCGGCGCCGCTGCACCCGACTCGGAGGTTCGCGCGCGGCTTCGACCAGGCGGAAGAGCTCGCAGACTGCTTCGCGCGCCGGCTCGGCCTCCGTCGTGCTCGCGGAGCGATCCGGCGCGGCCGTCGCACGCGGCCGCAGGCGCTCGCACGTCCCGGCGAGCGGCGCGAAGCCGTGGTTCACGCGTTCCAGCGCGGCGCGTCGTGGCGGCGCGTCCGCGATCGAAACGTGATCCTGGTGGACGACGTGATCTCGACGGGAGCGACCGCCGATCAGGCGACGCGCGCGCTGCTCGCCTGCGGCGCGCGGGCCGTGTGGGTGGTCACCGCTGCGACGTGACGGCGCTCAGCTGTCGCCGGCGTGCTTCACTTCGTCGCGGAGGAACTGCATGTCCGTGACGAACTGCTTGATCGAGCGGCGGTCCTCGTCGGTGATGTCCTCGAATCGCACTGCGACGAGCGCGCCCTGTTCGTTCGCGCTGGCGCTGATCACGCGCGCCGACACCTCGAAGTAGTACGCCTTCTTGAACAACGGCAGCCGGAACTTGGTGCGCACCGGCGTCGACGACGGGAAGAACGACGCGGCCTGCGGCGCCTGCAGCGAGAGGCCGTCGGCGTTGATGTCGACGATCCGCGCGACGATGGGGCGACCGACCGCGCGCTGGCGCTCGGCTTCCGCGAAGCGGAGCATCACCGTGTTGCCGGTCGGGAGTTCGGTCGTGAACGACTCGCCGAACACCTCGATTGCCTGCTCGTTCTGCTCGAAGACCTTGATCACCTTGAAGAGCCCGAGGCTCTCGAGCACGTCGCGCACGAACGGGGACGGCTGCGAGATCACGAGGTCGCCGCCGGCTTCCTTGACGCGCTTGCGCGACTTGACGATCGCGCCGATCGCCGTGCTCATGATGAACTTCACGCCGCGCATGTCGAGGGCGACGTTCTTGATGCCGTTGACGATCAGCGACTCGATCTCCTCGAGGAACGCGCTGACCACGAACGAGTCGAACTCGCCGCGCAACGTCAACAACGCCAGGTCGCCTTTGATCTCGCGCTCGATCTTCATTCACGGTCTCCGTCGGCAGGCCCGCTTCGGGGCCGGCTCAAGATACCGCGCGACGAAGGCCAGGGAAACGCCCGCGGCGGTCGCGCTTGAGGCGGGATTCGCGCGCCGATAGCATCCGCGCTCCGTTCTCCTCCGCGCCGCGCGGCCGGGCGAATCGTGACCTTCCCGCGCGCCGCGACCCCCCCCCCCCCGGGCGCCCGGGCCGCGTGGGTTGGTTCGCTCGAGGCAAGCCGGAACCGAAGCCGCGCCCGCCGCC
>CAZOLL010000828.1:0-1758 GCA_964580365.1 uncultured Phycisphaeraceae bacterium | reverse complement strand
ACCACCGGTCGCAGCGCCTTGCCGAGCTGCGTGCGTACGGCGGCGGTGAGACCCGCGGACGACGCCACAGGAGCGAGGAACGCGAGCGCGGACAGGACGGCGAGAACGGCGACGGAGCGCTGCATGGTCAATGATCCTCTCGCGAGTTCGCGCGGGCGTCCAGCAATCGGCGCGCCTCGTCCGCGCTCGCGCGCACCCGCTCGTCCCGGTCCTGGCGCGCGGCCTCGATCAACGCGCGCGTGGAGCCGAACTCCGAGCCGCCGGCGTTCACCGCGGCCGCCGCCGCGACGATCGCGGCGCGAATCGAGCCGTCGCCTTCCGACACGAACGCGTCGCGCAGCCGTTCCGCGGCGGTGACCGGGTGCGCCTCGTTGCTCGCGAGCTCTGCGATGCCCGCGCGCCGCTCGAGCGGATTCGCCGAGCGAACGAGCTCCGACGCGTGCGAGAGGTCGAGCCGCGCGATCGCCCCGAGCGCGGCGATGCCGCCGAGGACGATGACCGCCGCCGAGCGGCCCAGCGAGGAGCCGGTCGAACACAGGAAGAGCAGCGTGAGAAGGACGAGAGTGCCGACGCCGTCGCGTCCGGCGCTGAGTCGGCGCAGCGGGTCCTCGAACTCTGCGGCGGCCGTTTCCAGCGGTCCGCTCGCGACCTTCGCGGTGACGCTCCACGGTCTTTCGAACTTCTCCAACCACGAGTCGGCGCGGACGGGTTCGAGTCGCTCGTCCGCAGCAAGCGCGCGGTCGAAGACTTCCACGCGGACGGAGCACGACCGCAGCGTCAACGCATCGCGGATCGGGGTTCCGACCGCCGCGGCGACCGCTCTCCCGAACGGGACTCCGTCGCCGACGTCGAGCGGGGCGCGCTCGGAAGCGCTCGGGACCGACTCGTCCGCGAACCGCCCGCGCGACCATGACTGCCAGCGCTCCGTGAGTCCGGTCGATTCGACGAGGCGGGCCGTGAATCCGATCGGCTCGCAGGTCACGCCGTCCGAGAGCGCGCGGGCATCGACGATGCGCTCGAAGATCGCGAACGGAGTCCCGGCGCCGGCGGCATCGGAGACCACGAACAGTATCTGCGTCCGGTCCCGCGTCTCGCCCGCCCGCGCCGCGGACGCGAGCCGGTGGAGCGTCGCCTCGCCGCGGAGCGCCCGTGGCGGCACGTGCGTCGCGACGATCGCGAGCACGCCGAGCGCCCCCGCGATTCGCAGGACGCGCACCGACCACGAGGCTCGCACGACGCGCGCGTCGAGCGTGGTGCGCGAGCGACGCAGGCGCGCGAACAGGATCACGAGCACGCCGAGGACGACGATCGTCCAGCCGTAGTTCACTTGCGGATTCATCGCGGCGCCTCCGCACGCACGCCCCAGAACAGGAAGAGGACGGCGATCCCGCCGAGGATCAGGACCGCGAGCCACCAGCCATGCAGCGGCGCCTTCGCGACCGTTCCGCCCGCGATCTCGGCGGTCGCGAATTTCCGTCGCGCCGCGAGCGCCGTGACGCCGACGATCGCAAGCGCGACCGCCGCGAACGCGGCGCGAGCGAGCGGCGCGTCCGGAGAATTCGCCAAGGGCCCGCTTCCTCCGGAGGCGAAGCTGAAGCGGCAGATCTCGATCCCGCGCACCAGCGCGCCGCAGACGACCGCCGCGCTCGCGAGCGCGGTCCCCCAGTGCATCGCGACGTGCTCCGGCCGGCGCTCGGTGAGGCCCGCGGCGAACGCGAACGTGTAGACCAGCGCGACGAACCCGATCGGCCGCAGATA
>CAZOLL010000827.1:0-1769 GCA_964580365.1 uncultured Phycisphaeraceae bacterium | reverse complement strand
GATCTCGCTCGGCGCGGGCGGAGCTCTTGCGACCGCGGGCCGCAGCGCGCTCGTCGCCGCGGAAGCGGCGTGCCAGGAAGCGGAGACCGCGCGGCTCCTGTACGTCGCCGCGACCCGCGCCCGCCGGCTGCTCGTGCTGCCGCATTTCTTCCCCGGCGCGATCAAGCCGGACAAGCAGAAGCTCGCCGCGCTGCTCGCCGACGACGCGTTGTACCGCGCTCCGGTTTCGGCCGACGACGCGCGCGTGATCGACGCCGCGAGCGTCGACCCCGGCCCGCCGAGCGTGCGCGCCTTCCGGCTGGACGTCGACCCGGACGCGGAGCCGCCGTCGTCCGCGCGCGAGTCGCTCGCGGAGCGCGAGCGGTTCGTCCGCAGAGCGCGCGAGCGCTTCGCGGATCGGACGAGGCACGAGCGCGCGGTCACGTCCGCGAGCCGCCGGAAGCACGCGGTCGACTTCGCTCCGCTGCCGGACGCCGCCGGCACCGGCGCCGCACGCGGACGCGCGACGTCTTTCGGCGTGCTGGTGCACCGCCTGCTCGAGACGGTCGAGCTCTCCGCGCCCGCAGCGCCCGCTGCGCGGGTGATCGCACCCCGCGCGCGGGCGGCCGCACGGGCGCTCGGGCTCGACGACGCCGCTGCGGACGAAGCGGTGGCGCTCGTCCTGCGCACGCTCGACTCGCCGCTCGGCGGCCGCCTGCGTGCGGCGAAGCGCCTCGCGCGCGAGGCCCCGTTCGTGTTCGAGCAGGACGACGGCACGCTCGTCGAAGGAGCGATCGACCTGGTCGCGGAAGAGTCGGCCGGCCGATTCGCGATCGTCGACTGGAAGACCGATGACGTCGAAGGAGCCGCTCTCGAGGAGCGCCTCGCGAGCTACCGGGAGCAGGGCGAGATCTACCGCGCCGCGCTCGCGCGTGCGACCGGCGCGAAGTCGATCGACGTTCTGTTCGCGTTCGTGCGCGCCGGGGTCGTCCGCGCGCTCTGACCGTCGCAGCCGTGCGCCGCATTTCGTGGAACCCGGACCGCGCCGCGCGGCTTCAATCGATCGGAATGCGCTCCGACGCCCTCACCGCGAACCCCGCCGGCGCCGGCGCCGGCCGCGCCGCGCTCGATGCGCTCTACCGCGACCACGCGGCGGCGATCGCGGATGCGATCTGGCGACGCACCCGAGACGCGGCGGCGGCCGAAGACCTCGCGAGCCAGGTCTTCCTCGCGGCGGCACGCGCGCTGCCGCGCTTCGAGGAGCGTGGAATTCCGATCCGGCACTGGCTGCTCCGGATCGCCACCCACGAAGTGTGCCGATGGGCGCGCGCACGACGCCGCGCCGAGTCGTCGCTGCCCGACGGCCACGACGTCGTCGACCCGGCGACCGCGCCCTCGAACGACGCACGCGATGCGGAGCTCGTGCGCCGCGCGCTGCTCACGCTTCCCCCGCGCCACCAGGAAGTCGTCGCGCTGCACCATCTCGAAGGGATGGAGGTCGAGGCCGTCGCGCGCGTCCTCGGCTGCGCCGTGGGCACGGTGAAGTCGCGGCTCGCGCGAGCGCGCGCGCTGTTGAAGGAGCGGCTCGACGATGCCGCGCGACGGGAGGTCGATCGATGAGCGACTTCGTCCCCGCCGCACCCGCGAGCGACCGGCTCGACCGCGCGCTCGCCGCCCTCGCGCCGCGCCGGCGCGCGGCCGCGCCCGACGTGCTCGCGCGACGGATCGCCGCGCGCGTCGAGCTCCGCGCGCGCCGCCGTGCCCGCCTGCGCCGCGTGCTCGGCGTCATC
>CAZOLL010000826.1:0-1771 GCA_964580365.1 uncultured Phycisphaeraceae bacterium | reverse complement strand
GTCCCTGGTCGACTGGGAGAACCGGTTCGCGGAGCGCGTTGCGATCGCGCGGGTCACGGCCCGTGCCGCGTGCGAGTTGGCGCCCGCCGCGGACGCGGGGTCCGACGCCGCGTGGCGCGCGGCGCGCGCGCGCTTCGCGACGGACCCCGCGCGGTTGCCGGAATGGAGCCTCGCGCTCGAACGCCGACTGCCGCCGCTTGTCGCGGCGATCGACGCGCGGCGAGACGCGGCGATCGCTGCGGCCGACGTGCGGCAACTCGACGGCATCGGTCCCACGCCGGGAGGCGAGCCATGAGCGAGCGCCGTCCTCCCGTCGACCTCGGCGCGTTCGCGCGCAGCGAGCCGATCGCCCCGCCGAGGCGCTCGTCGCTCCGCTTCATCGTCCCCGGCGCGATCGTGCTCGCGTTCCTCGCGATCCTCGGATGGAACCTGCGCGGACTCCTGCGCCATTCGACCACGGTGACGGTGGTCAGGCCGCGCCCGGACCAACCGGGAGCGGCGTCCGGAGCGGGCGGCGCGGACATCCGAACGCCGCTGTTCCAGGCCGCCGGTTGGGTCGAGCCCGACCCGTTCCCGGTCGAGGTGCCGGCTCTCGTCGCGGGCGTCGTGCGCGAAGTCCTGGTGCGCGAGTCCGACGCGATCGAAGCCGGCGCGCCGGTCGCCCGGCTGGTCGACGACGCGGAGCGCCTCGAGGTGCAGTCCGCGACCGCGCGGGTCGAGCGGCTCGTCGCGGAGCAGGTCCAAGCGGACGTCCTCGCGAAGATTGCGTCGGAATCGTTCGACGCCGCGCTCGCCGTGACCGAGGCCGCCGCGGCGGCGACGGCGCTCGCCCGCGGCGCCGCGGCGGAAGCCGAGCAGTTCGCGGCCGCGGTCGTGAAGGCCGAAGCGGAAGTGCGGCTCGCCGACGCGGAGCTCTCGGTCGCGAGGCACCTCGAGCAGGAGGGCGCCGCGGGTCCGCGCCAGGTGGAGATCGCCCGTGCGAAGCTCGACGCCGCGAACGGCGCAATCGCGTTCGCGCGGGCCGACGCCGCGCGCGCGCGGGCCGCGGCCGACGAGGCCGAGGCGCGACGGGTCCGCGCCGTGCGCGAGCTCGAGCTGCGGCTCGTGGACCGCGCCGATCGCGACGGGAAGCGCGCGGCCGCCGCGGCGAAGGCGGGCGAGCTGTCCGAAGCAAAGGCCGCGCTCGCGCTCGCGCAGCTCGCGCTCGATCGAACGACGGTCACCGCGCCGGCGGCCGGCGTCGTGCTCGAGCGACGCGCGGTGCCGGGCAAGTCGCTCGACCCGGCCGGCGACGCCGTCGTCGTGACTCTGTTCGACCCCGCGCACGTGCGCATCCGCGTCGACGTCCCGCAGGCCGAGGTCCGGCGCGTGTCGGTCGGCCAGAAGACCGAGATCCGCGCGGAGTCGCGCGCGGATCCGTACCACGGCGATGTCGTGCGCGTGGTGCACCGCGCCGACATCCAGAAGGTGACGCTGCAGGTGCACGTGCGCGTGACCGACGGCGACGCGCTGCTCCGGCCGGAGATGCTGTGCCAGGTGCAGTTCCTCGGTGTGCCGGGCGCCGGCGGAGCGAGCACCTCCTCCGCCGGAGTCTGGATCGCGCAACGTCTGGTCGAGAACGGCGCGGTGTGGGTCGTGGACGCGCTGGAGCCGGTCGCGCGACGCCGCGCGGTGTCGCTTGGGCTCTCCCAAGGCGGCGACGTGCTGGTCACGGCCGGCCTGAACGCGAGCGACAAGGTCATCGATGCGGGCCGTGCGGGCCTCACGGACG
>CAZOLL010000825.1:0-1778 GCA_964580365.1 uncultured Phycisphaeraceae bacterium | reverse complement strand
AGGCATGTTCCTGCACCGGGGTGTGATACTCGCCCTCGACGATGACATCGGCCTGTGCGAAGGCAGCCTCCAGATCTCCTTTGCGGATCTTGTAATGGACGCAAATGTTCGAATCGCCGATATGTTCGTGCACACGTGGCGCATCCGGTTGCATGGCAGCTCGCGCATCTGAGACGACGGGCAGGTCTTCATAATCCACTTCGATGAGCTTCACGGCGGCGGCGGCCTGGGCTTCGGTCTCTGCCACCACGGCGGCTACCTGGTCGCCTACGAAGCGCACAATATCTGTGCCGGGTTTCGATGAACCAGGGCCGCAAAGCACGGGTTGGTCCTGCCATTGCAAGCCATATTCATTGACCGGTACATCCTGCGCGGTGAAGACCTCCACCACGCCGGGTGCAGCTTTAGCCTTTTCGATACGAACAGCTTTGACGCGTGCATGGGGCCTGCCAGCGAACAACATCTTCATGTGCAACATGCCCGGCATGGTCAGGTCGCCGGAGTAGGGCGTTTCGCCGGTGACTTTTCCGCGTGCATCCACGCGGGGGAGGGAGTGCCCAATGGTGGAGTAAATGGTCATGGTTACTGTATTTTATTTTTCAGACAAAGGTTATTTTGGCCGTTGTCTGATCCGATGGAGATGAACGATGAAAAGACGATCAGCGCGAATATTTCTTGGTCTTTACGCGCGGGGGCGGCACGTCCTGCGGGCCATACTGGCTGGGGCCAACCATCGAATAAATATATCCGTAGATCACTGATAGCAGGCTACCGATCAACACGGCCAACAACACGGCGAAGATCAGGTTGGCGATCAGGTTTGGTTGCGTGCGCAGGAAACCCCACAGACCTCGCAGGCCGGTCAGCGCCTCCAGGGCCGGGGGAATCTGAACGACTCCCAGCCAATTCGGGGGGATCTGTACACCACGGCCCACGGCCACGTTAACCAACATGACCGCCGCGGCATACGAGAAAATCGGAATGATCACCATCAACAAACACCCCACGCCGCGCACCACTGGATGAATGGAGCGATTGCGGGGCGGCCCCTGTTGCTGCCGGCTGTTGGATGCATATTTGCCCATAATTTTAGTACCTCTACGATTGGAGTTTGCTTGCGTCTTCCACGGCTTGCACGATCTTATAATAACCGGTGCAGCGGCACAGGTTTCCAGTAAGCGCCTGCTCGATCTCGCTGCGCGTGGGTTGGTCTTTCTCTTCCAGCAGCATAGCCGCCGACATGACGAAGCCCGGGGTGCAATACCCGCATTGCACTGCGCCATGCTGCACGAACGCCTCCTGCACGCGGTGTAATTTTCCGTCAAGGTCCATCAAGCCTTCCACCGTCGTGATGACCGCTCCATGCGCGCGTGGGGCAGGCACCAGGCAGGCCATCACAGCCTTGCCATCCAAAAACACCGTACACGCACCGCACTCGCCCTCGGCGCAGCCTTCCTTTGAACCGGTCAGCCCAAGGTCTTCACGCAAAAAGCGCAACAGAGTCTTCTCATGCCCGGTGGTGGCTGAATAGGTCTTGCCATTCACTGTGGTGATAATGGGACTCGCAGGCGATTCGTGCGCAACCGGATTCGCCTCAAGCGACTCGCGACTCCACAATAGCACCGCCTCGGCCATCGTCCTGGCTTGCTCCTCACCATCGCGCAGCGACTTTAACCCGCGGCTGGTGCACACACGCACCATCTCGCGCCGATACGCTGCCGAGCCGCGCACATCGTCGATGGGTTTGGCGGCTTGCATGGTCAGGGTGGCGGCTTCAG
>CAZOLL010000824.1:0-1779 GCA_964580365.1 uncultured Phycisphaeraceae bacterium | reverse complement strand
CCACGCGCGTCCAGGCCACGAACTTGCGCATGGACGTGGGGGCACCGGGAGCGAGCCCGTAGTCGATGCCGATCACGTATCCGAGGAGGTCGCCGCGCGCCTTGAACTCGCTTGGTGTGCCGACGTCTTCGACCGGGATCCGCTGCTCCTTCGCGTCGCGATGCTGCGCCGCGACGAACGCCGTTGCGGACTCGACCTGCGCGGGCGGCGAGAGCAACTGGATGATGAGGTCCGTCCCCTTGCCGTCGCCGAAGATGCGCATCTTCCCCTTGAACTCGATGCTCTTGCCTTTCCGCACCGTGCGGTTCAGCATCTCGAACCACGCAGCCTGATGAGGCGCGACCTTGTCGGCCGACAGCTCGGTGAACCCGGGCGGCAGACGGTATTCGAGACCCCATTCCTCGTCCGTCAGCGTCGGAGCGTCGCCGGCGGGGGCTTCGGCGGGCGCCTGCGCGCGCGCGACGATCGCGGGAAGGAGCAGCACCGCGGCGAGCGCGGTGGAAGTGAAGATCGACATCGTCAGCGTCCTGCGGAACATGGGTGGCACCTCGGAAGGCCGGGACAGGATATCGGTCGTTCCGCGGTTCACGTGGAGTCGGGCGGAATCAATCCGCGGATTCAGTCGGACGGCTCGAGGCGCAGATCGCCCGTCGGCAGCACGAGCGCACGCGTTCCCGGCTCGACCACGGTCGTGGAGCCGGACTCCTCGATGATCGCGGGGCCGGGGATCCGCGCGGCGATGGGGAGGAGATCGCGCGCGAAGCACGGCGTCGAGCGGAAGCCGCGGCCGAAGCGAACGCGCCGCCGACCCGAGCGCGCGTCGCGCAGCACGCCGCCGCGCGGAGGACGCAGAACGACGCGCGGCAACGGCAGCGTGAGACGAACGCGGATCGTGACGAGCTCGACCTCGCGGTCCACCAGCGCGTGGCCGAAGCGCACGGCGTGCGCGCGGTGAAACCGCGAAGCGATCGCGCGACCCGCATCGATCGCGAGGACGAACGTCTGGCCGACGTAGCGGCACTCGAACGTGACCGCGACGCGCGCCGCCGTTTGCGCGTTCGCGAGCCCGCTGGTGCGCATCTCGGCGCGGCCCTGCGCGACGAGCGCGGCGACCGCGCGCCGGACGTCGGACGCGCGGCGGTCCGGGTCGCGCACGAGCACGGTTCGAGCCACGTCGTGCTCCGGATCGGCGAGCGCCATGCCGAGCGCGGAGAAGTTGCCGGGGAAGCGCGGCACGATCGCGCCGCGCGCCGCCAGCGCCCGCACGAGGCGCGCGGCGTGCAGCGGCCCGGCGCCGCCGAACGCGATCAGCGTTGCACCGCGCGGGTCCGCGCCCTGTTCGATGGCGACGCGTCGCGCCGCGCGCGCCATCACGGCGGCGGCCACGGCGAGCACGCCCTCCGCGGCGCGGAACCGGTCGAGCCCGATCGACTTCCCGAGACGCGAAAGCGCCGCGTGCGATGCATCGGCGTCGAGCGCGACGATGCCGCCGGCGATCGCGGCGGGCAACCGCCCGAGCACGAGGTGCGCGTCGGTCACGGTGGGGAGGTCGCTCTTGCCGTAGCACGCCGGGCCCGGGTCGGAGCCCGCCGAGCGCGGGCCGACGCGCAAGAGCCCCGCCGCGTCGCGCCACGCGATCGAGCCGCCGCCCGCGCCGATCGAGTCGATCGCCAGCGTCGGCACGAGGAGCGGCTGGTCGGCGAACGACGTCTCACCGCGGCGCGTGAGGCCGCCGTCGATCCACGTCACGTCCGTCGACGTGCCGCCCATGTCGAACGC
>CAZOLL010000823.1:0-1781 GCA_964580365.1 uncultured Phycisphaeraceae bacterium | reverse complement strand
ACCGCCGCGCGCCTACTCGCTCGCGTCGACTCCCACCGAGACGACGCTCGCGACCACCGTGAAAGTCGAGCCGTTCGTCGCGGGCCAGACCGACTACCCGCCGCTTCTCTCCCCGTACCTCACGCACGGCATCGCGAAGGGCCAGAAGATCACGGTGACCGGTTTCTTCGGCACCTACTGCTTCGACCCGTCGCTCGCCACGAAGACCGAGCACGTCGTCCACGTCTGCGCCGGCTCCGGCATCGTCCCGAACTACGCGATGATCAAGTGGTCGCTCGAGTCCGGCCTGCCGATGAAGCACACGCTCGTCTACGGCAACAAGACCTGGGACGACGTCATCTACCGCTCCCGCTTCGACGCGCTGTGCGAGCGCTTCCCGGACCGGCTCCGCGTGATCCACGCCCTCTCGCGCGAATCGGACCTCGCGCGCCACGCGCCGCGCGACGTGCGCGCCGGCCGCGTCACGGAGGCGCTGCTCCGCGAGGCGATCGAAGACAAGGACTCGGCCTACGTGTTCACGTGCGGCCCCGCGATCACCAAGTGGGAGAAGCTGAAAGCGCGCGCCGAGGGCAAGGAGCCGACGCCGCGCTTCCTCGAGACGGTGCTCGAAGCCGTCGACGCGATCGGCCTCGCGAAGGACCGCCTGCACAAGGAAGCCTACGGTTGACCGCGCGCCGCTCGCGGCGCGGCCGCGTCACGGCCGACGCGCGAGCGTCACGCGGATCTCGAGGACTCCCGCTCCGCGCCGCACCGACAGCGCGATCTCGTCGCCCGCCGACCAGCGCGTCGCGATCTCGTCCGAGAACGCCTGGCGGTCCTTCAGCTGGGTCTGGTTCACGCGCAGGATGACGTCGCCGGCCTTCAGGCCCGCCGCTTCCGCCGGGAACCCCTTCGTCACTTCCGAGACGAGCACGCCGCCGACCGGCGGGGGGCCGTCCGCGAGCACGACGCCGAGGTAGCCGGGCTCGAGCGTCCGCCCCTGCGACGTCAGTCGCATGCTCTTCTTCAGCGCGTCCATCGGCAGCGCGAAACCGAGCCCCGAGTTCTGTCCGTACGGCGCGGCCGGCGGCAGCAGCACGCCGAGCGCGCGTCCGCGCAGGTCGACGAGCAGGCCGCCCGCGTTCTTCACGTTCACGCCGGCATCGGTCTGCAGTGCGTCGCGCCAACCGTCGAGGCGATGCATGTTCGAAAGGAAGCCGACGGTGGTGAACGGTCCGACGCTCGTGCCCGGCTCGTGCGGTGCGCCGACCGCGATCACGAACTGGCCGATCGAGAGCTGGTCCTGCGTGAGCTCGTCGAGCGGATCGAGGATGTCCGTCGCGGGTTTGTCGATCAGGAGGAGCGCGAGTCCGCTCTTGCGGTCGCGCCCGACGACGCTCGCGCGGTAGCGCCGGCGCTCGTGCGTGACGACGTCGATCGACTCGACGTCGTCCCCGAGCGCGGGGTCGGGCGCGACCACGAACCCGGATGCGTCGACGATGGATCCGGTGATCGGTCCCGAGCGCGCGGGCACGAGCGGCGCCGGCGGCTCCGGCGCGCTCGGCGCCGGAGCCGACGGATCGCCCGCCGGAGCGGAAGCGGCCGCGGTCGTCGGCTCCGTGCGCGGCTTGCGCGTGACGTAGATCGTGACGAGCCCGCGGCGCGCGCGCTCGGCGGCGAGGTGGAACGCGCGCGAGAGCGTGCGTCCTTTCGAATCCGGCGGCCGCACGTTGCTGGGCGGAGGGACGATCCGCGCGGCGTCCTGCAGATCGGCGCACGTGTCGCGCAGCCGGTCGAGCGGC
>CAZOLL010000822.1:0-1784 GCA_964580365.1 uncultured Phycisphaeraceae bacterium | reverse complement strand
ACGGCCGCGTCCTCGTCGCCGGCGGCAACTCGGTCGTCAGCTCCACGGACCCGACGGCGTTCGTCACCAGCGCGACGAACAGCACCGAGATCTTCGACCCTGCGACCAACCTGTTCTCCGCGGGGCCGAACCTCACCGAACCGAAGACCTTCCACGAGGCGACCGTGCTCGCGAACGGGAAGGTGCTCGTGTCCGGCGGACTGACGTTCATCGTCATCATCGTCCCGATCCCGACCATCTCGTCGAAGGCGCAGCTCTACACGGCGAGCGCGGGCGCGGGCTCGTTCGCGGGCGCGGTGACGATGGTCGCGGCGCGCGCCGGCCACACCGGCGCGTTGCTCGACGACGGCCGAGTGCTCCTCGTCGGCGGCGGCTCGGGTTCGCTGCTCGCGCCGACGATCCTCGCCACCTGCGAGCTGTACAACCCGGGGTCGAACACGTTCGCGCCGGCCGGCTCGCTCTCGCGCGCGCGCGCTCTCGCTCCGCTCACCCGCCTGCCGGACGGCCGCATCCTCGCGAGCGGCGGCGGCGAGGGCAGCTTGACCGCGCCGAGCGCGATCGACACGAACGAGGCCTACACCGCTGCGCCTCTCGCGGCCGGCTCGTGGGCCGCGGCCGGGACGATAACCTCGTCGCGCCTCGGCCACGGCGCGATCCTCCTCGACGATCTCACGGTCGGTCTGATCGGCGGCGCCGGCGGACCCTCGAGCACGACGCTCGGCACCGCCGAGATCTACCAGCCCTGACAGATATTCTCTCCGCGGAGCCCCACCCGGCGCTTCGCACACCGTACGGGCGGGGCGGACCGCGAGGTCCACCCCGCCCGTCTTCGTCACCCGCCGCCGCTCCGCGATCGGAATCGGCTCGGGAAACATGTGCGGAGCGGTCGATTAGAATCTCCCGACTCGTCCGGTCTTCTCTTTCGAGGTGTTCGACATGCTCGTTCGCTCCGCGGTCCTGCTCGCGTTCGTCACGTTCGGTGCGCTCTCGTCCGGGGCGCGGGTGGCGCAATGCCAGAATCCCGCGGTCCCCGCGCCGACGGCCGAGAAGGCGCCCGACCTGACCGACGCCGAAGTCGCCGCGCTCCAGGCGGCGCGGCGCACCGGGAAGTCGGCGGGCGAGATCGCGGCGCTCGAGAAGCACCCGGCGTACGCCGCCGGCCGCAAGCGCGCGAAGGCGATGCTCGGCTTCCTGTACCGCGACACCGGCCGCGCCGAGGACGCCCGCCGTATCGCGATGGACGAGTCCTCCTACCGAGGCACGACGTTCGAGCTCTTGTCGTTCGTCGGCTGGAGCATGGCGGAGTTCACGACGCCGAACGTGACGGGTTCGCGCGCGCTCTTAACGCTCGCCCTCGTGCAGAAGCCCGATGACGTCGAGGCGCAGTTCGGCCTCGCGCGCGCGGTCGCGCTCGAGACGCCCTCGGTCGCAGCGGCGCGCAAGCTCCTCGAGTTCAAGGACAAGAAGGACAAGCTGCCGGCGGGCCTGTTCGAATCCGTCACGCCCTCGACGCTTGCGAGCGTCGGCGGCGCACTGATCGTGTGGGGCCAGCGCGACGCGGATTCGTTCGGCCTCTTGCGCACGGCGATCGAGCTCGATCCGAACCAGGTCGACGCCCAGCTCGTGCTCGCGCGCGAGCTCGGCGCGATGAAGGACCCGGAAGCCGAGGCGATCATGCGCCGCGTCGAGAAGGAGCACCCCGAGCGCATCGCCGACGTGCTCTACCTGCGCGGCTGCTTCGCCGCAGCGGACGGCGACGCCGCCCGCGCGCTCACGGAGCTGGA
>CAZOLL010000821.1:0-1785 GCA_964580365.1 uncultured Phycisphaeraceae bacterium | reverse complement strand
TCGCGCGAGATGCATCGGTCGCGCTCCGCCCGGAGACCGCGCTCTCCTCGTTGAAGGGGATCGGCCCCGCGCGCGCCGCGGCTCTCCGGGCCGCCGGCGTCACGACCGTCCTCGACCTCCTTCTCTGGTTGCCGCGCCGCCACCTCGACCGCCTGGCGCCCACGTCGTTCGACCGTCTTCCCGAGCAGGGCGCCGCGGCGGTCGTCGCGCGCGTGAAGTCGCTGCGCGTGTCGCGCCGCGGCCCGCGCTCACTGACGCGCGTCGTCTTGGAGCAGGGCGAGCGGCGGCTCGAAGCGCTCTTCTTCAACCAACCGCATCTCCAGAGCGCGTTCCCGCGCGGCGCGGAGGTGTTCGTGCAGGGCCGCCTCGTGACGAAGGACGGCGTGACGCGGCTCGCGGCGTCGTGGCACGAGCGGCTCTCCGCGCCGGACGGAGAATCGCTGCCCGAGGAGTCGACGCCCGGCGCTGTGAAGATCCCGGTCTACGAGCTGCCCGAAGGCGTCCCGCCGCGCGTCGTCCGCCGCCTGATCGCGCAGCTCCTGCCGCGCATCCTCCCGAGCCTCACGGACTGGCGGGCGACGTTCGCTCCGGCTGCTCCGATGGCGAGGGACGTCGTCGAGCTCGTGCCGCTCGCGGAGGCGATCGCCGAGCTGCACTTCCCGACCGACGTCACGTGGCTCGAGCGGGCCCGGCGGCGGCTCGCGTACGAGGAGTTGTTCGCGCGTGTTCTGCCGCTCGAGTCGCGCCGCGCGGCGCTCGAGACGCGCCGAAAGCCGCGCGTCGTCCCGGTGGAATCGTCGCGCATCGAGCGGCTCGCCGCCGCTCTGCCGTTCGCGATGACGCGGGCGCAGCGGCGCGCGCTCGCGGACATCGCGAAAGACCTCGCGCGGCCGGCACCGATGCACCGGCTGCTCCACGGCGAAGTCGGCTCCGGCAAGACGGCGGTCGCACTGGTCGCGCTCGCGCTCGTCGCCGACGCCGGGTTCACCGGCGCGCTGCTCGCGCCCACCGAGATCCTCGCGCGACAGCACGAAGCCGCGGCGCGCCGGGTGTTCTCCGGATTCGACATCGACGTCTTGCGCGTCAGCGCGTCGCTCGCAGCCGCCGAGAAGAAGGAGGCGCTCGCGCGGCTGTCCGCCGCCCGCGGACGCCTCGTGGTGGTCGGAACGCACGCGTTGTTCGGCGGCGACGTCCGCATCGGCAACCTCGCGCTCGCGGTCGTCGACGAGCAGCACCGCTTCGGCGTCACGCAGCGCGCGCGCCTGCGCGACAAGGGCGAACTCGTCGACCTGCTCGTGATGACCGCGACGCCGATCCCGCGGACGCTCGCGCTCACCATCTACGGCGACCTCGACCTCTCCATGATCGACGAGCTGCCGCCCGGCCGCGCGAAGGTGGAGACTCGTCGCGTTTCGCGCCGCGACTTCCCGCTGATCGCGGAGTCGATCGCGCGCGAGGCGCGCGACGGCGGCCGCGTGTACGTGGTCTGCCCGGTCGTCGAAGGCAGCGCCGGCGACGATCGCGAGGCCGCGGTGCGCCTCGCGAAGAAGCTCGCCGCGCGTTTTTGCGGCGCACCGCGCGTCGCGCTCGCGCACGGCCGGTTGAGCCCGGCGTCGAACGCCTCCGCGATCGAGGACTTCCGCGCCGGGCGCGCGCCGGTCCTGGTCTCGACCGTGGTCGTCGAGGTCGGCGTCGACGTGCCCGAGGCGACGACGATGGTGGTCATGGACGCCGACCGCTTCGGCCTCGCGCAGCTCCACCAGCTTCGGGGCCGAGTGGGGCGCG
>CAZOLL010000820.1:0-1791 GCA_964580365.1 uncultured Phycisphaeraceae bacterium | reverse complement strand
CGCGCCGGCATCGGTCGCCGCCTTCACCGCGCCGACCTCGCCGCGCACCAGCACGGCGACGAACCCGCCGCCGACCTTCTCCTTGCCGAGCAACGTGACGTGCGCGGACTTCAGCATGGCGTCGGCCGCCTCCACGGCGCCGACCAGCCCCTTCGTCTCGATCATCCCGAGCGCGATCATCCGTGGCTCCGCGCGCACCGTCATCGCGACCGCGTCCCGTGCACGACCGAGTCATTCGGCCGCGCGGGAACGCGGTAGCCGTCGACGAACCCCGGCACCGTGAACCCGACGTGCTTCAGCAGGATCAGGTTCTGCACCGACACGTTGTCGGACGTGATGTTCTCGCCGAACGCGCCGCAGCCGAGCGTCATCGAAGGGCGCAGGTGCGTCGAGTACCCGACCGCGCCCTGGCTGGTGGGGCCGTTCACGATGATGCGGTGCGTCGGCTTCTCTTCGGCGAACTTCCACACCACTGATTCGTCGGTCGCATGGATGCCGAGCGTGTGTCCGAGGCCGCCGAACTCGAGCACCTCGATGCAGCGACGGCAGCCCGCCTGCCAGCCGTCCTCGGTGTACACGGTGAGGAGCGGCGCGAGCTTCTCGATCGACAGCGGGTGCGCGCGGCCGACGCCGGTCTCCTCGACGAGCAGCAGCGTGGTGCGCGGGTCGACCTCGAAGCCGGCCATGCGCGCGATCGTCGCGGAATACTGGCCGACGACGTCGGGGTTCATGCGGCCGTTCTTCACGACGAGCGACTCGAGCAGCGCCTTCTCCGCGGCGCTCGCGACGTGCGCGCCGTGGCGCACGAAGGCCGCGATCACAGCGGCTTTCACCGGCGCGTCGATCACGAGCGATTGCTCCGACGCGCAGATCGTCCCGTTGTCGAAGGTCTGCGACGCGACGACGGCGCGCGCCGCGAGATCGACGTCGGCGGAGCGGTCGATCCACACCGGCACGTTGCCGGGGCCGACGCCGTAGGCCGGCTTGCCCGCAGAGTACGCGGCCTTCACGAGGTCGGGCCCGCCGGTCGCGAGGATGAGGTCGCAGTTCTCGTCCGTCATCGCCGCGTGCGTGCCCTCGAGCGTTGGCGAGCGCATGCACGAGAACAGGCCCGGCGGCGCGCCGGCGCGCTCGGCGGCCTCGGCGACGACGCGCACCGACTCGGCGATGCACCGCACGGCGCGCGGATGCGGCGAGCAGACCATCGCGTTGCGCGACTTGGCGCAGATGATCGCCTTGAACAGGGCGGTCGAAGTCGGGTTGGTGGTCGGCACGATCGCGAGCACGACGCCGTAGGGCTCGGCGATCTGGTGGAAGCCGCGCGCGGGGTCGGAGTGCACCACGCCGACGGTCTTCAAGTCCTTCACGTCCTCCCACACGACGCGCGTCGAGAAGACGTTCTTCAGGCGCTTCGACTCGGCGACGCCCATCTTGGTCTCGTCGACCGCGAGTCGGCCGAGCGCGTCGGCCGCGGCCTCGCCGGCCTCCGCCATCGCCTGGGTCACGCGGTCGACGCGCGCCTGCGAGAACTTTCGGTAGGTCCGCTGGGCTTCCCGCGCGCGGCGCAAGAGGTCGCGCGCTTCCTGGATCGAGATCAGGTCCTGATCGCGGAGGCTCACACGCTCAGTCGTTCTGGCCCGCGGTCATCTCGTTCGCGGCGGGCTGGAAGCGCGGAAGGATGCTCTCGACCTCTTCGTGCGGACGCGGGATCACGTGGACCGACACGAGCTCGCCGACGCGCCGCGCCGCCGCGGCGCCGGCGTCGGTCGCGGCCTTCACCGCGCCGACCTC
>CAZOLL010000819.1:0-1795 GCA_964580365.1 uncultured Phycisphaeraceae bacterium | reverse complement strand
CGCCCCGGCGCGCGGGCCGATGAGCCAGTCGACCCGCAGCCGCGAGCAGACTTCGACCCCGTCGTGCGCGAGCGTGGCGAGCGGCGTCAGCACGGCGTCGCGTCCGCCCGACGTGCCGTCCTCCGCCGGGAAGTCCTTCGTCGTCGTGAAGCGCCAGGTCAGCGCGAACCCCGAGCGCTCTCCGACGCGGATCGCCTCCGCGGGGCCGAACGAGAGGATGTGCGCGTAGCTCGACTGGCGCGTCTCGAGCGACCACGTGCCGTCCTTCAAGCGCACCGGCTGGTGCAGCGGCGCGCCGCCGAGCACGACGAGGCCGCCGCCGTGGTCGAGGAAGGCGCGGATCGCCGGCCACGCCGCGACGGGGAACGCGCTGCTGTACGGGAGCACCAGCGCGTCGAACGTCGCGAGGCGCAGCCGCTCGTCGATCGCCCGCGGCGAGTCGAGCACGTCGATCGGGAGGTCGCGCGCGAGCGCGTCGAGCGCAGCGTCGTCGAGCGCCGGCGCGTCGACCGTCGGGAACCCGGCGGCGCGAAAGAGCGCCGCGCGCGGCGGACGGTTGCCGTCCCAAGCGTCGAGCACGGGCAGCGGCGCCGACGGCTCGAGGGACGGATCCTGCGCGCGCGCGCGCGGCGCGAACGAAACGAGAGCGGTCAACAACAGCACGAACCGAAGCACGGGCGGACAGGGTAGCGCTCGTTTCGGCGTTCTCGGTCGCGTTCCGGGCGTGGTCGCATGTCGCCCTCCCTGGCGGCAGCGGCCTACAATCCCGTGCGATGCTGCGCGCCTTCGTCGCCACCGTTTCGTTCGCGCTCGCCGCGCTCGCGCTCGGCGGTCCGTTCGACCCGCCCGATCCACCGTCCGCGCGCCTCCCGCCGCTCCCCAAGGACGAACTTCCGGCGGATCTGCACGCCCTGCCCGTGCCGTTCGGGCTGCCGGCGCCGACACTGGCGCGCGCCGCCGCGCCTGCCGATGTCGCGCGCGTCGCGCTCGGGCGGAGACTGTTCTTCGACCCGATCCTCTCGCGCGATCGCAGCGTCGCGTGCGCGAGCTGCCACGACCCGGCGCACGGTTTCGCGCGGCCGGAACAGAAAGCCGTCGGCATCGGCGGGCAAGTGGGCACGCGCAACGCGCCGACGCTCCTGAACCGCGCGCTCGGCGAGCGGTTCACGTGGGACGGACGTTTCGCCTCGCTCGCCGAGCAGGCGCTCGACCCGATCGCGAAGTCGAACGAAATGAATCTGCCGGTCGACGACGCGGTCGCGCGCCTCGCCGCCGACGCCGAATACACCGAGCGCTTCCGCTCCGCGTTCGACGGCCCGCCGACCGCGGAGCGCCTCGGCCTCGCGCTCGCGGCGTTCGAGTCCACGCTCCTCTTCGGCGACAGCCCGATCGATCACTTCCGCTCCGGCGAGAAGTACGCCGCGCTCTCCGAGTCCGAGCGCGCGGGCGTGTGGACCTACGAGAGCAAGGGGAAGTGCTGGCGCTGCCACGCCGGCCCGAACTTCAGCGACGAGCTGTTCCACAACACCGGCGTCGGCGCAAGGGACGGCGTCGCGGAGCCGGGCCGGGCCGCGATCACGGGCGATGCCGCCGACACCGGCGCGTTCAAGACGCCGACGTTGCGCGGGCTCGCGCAGACCGCGCCGTACATGCACGACGGCAGCCTCGCGACGATCGAGGACGTGATCGAGTTCTATGCGAAGGGCGGCGAGAAGAACGCGCAGCTCGATCGGAGGATCGAGCCGATCGATTTCAGCGAGCAGGAGAAGGCGGATCTCGCGGCGTTCCTCCGAGC
>CAZOLL010000818.1:0-1805 GCA_964580365.1 uncultured Phycisphaeraceae bacterium | reverse complement strand
AGTCGCCCGACGACTTCCGCGTCGAGGAGATCCCGCTCTACCCGGCCTGCGGCAGCGGCGAGCACCTGTTCCTCACGATCGAAAAGCGCGGCATCTCAACGCTCGAGCTGGCGAACCGCGTCGCGCGCGCGCTCGGCGTCCGCCGGAACGACCTCGGCTGGGCCGGGTTGAAGGACGCGCGCGCGGTGACGGTGCAGACGTTGTCGGTGCCGCGCTCCGCCGCGCCGCGCGTCGAGTCGTTCGCGGTCGACGGCGCGCGCCTGCTTTCGTGCGTCGCGCACAAGAACAAGCTGAAGCTCGGACATCTTGCGGGCAACCGCTTCGTGATCCGCGTGCGCGGCGCCGGTGAGGACGCGCTCGCGCGCGCGGAAGCCGTGCTCGCGGTGCTCGCGGCGCGCGGGGTGCCGAACCGATTCGGCGAGCAGCGCTTCGGCGCGCGCGGCGGAAGCGCGCGACTCGGGCGCGCGGTGCTCGCGCGCGACGGCCGCGCGCTGTTCCGCGAGCTGATCGCGAGCAGTTCCGAACCGGACGCTGCGCTCGCCGCGTTCGACGCGGGCGACGTCGCGCTCGCGCGCGAGCGACTGTCGCCGCGCGATCGCGAGACGCGCGCGTCCCTTGAGTTCCTCTCCCGCTTCGGGGGCGACTGCGACGCCGCGCTCGCGCGCTTCGACGGGAAGCTCCTCTCGCTCTACGTGTCCGCGCTGCAGGCCGAGCTGTTCAACGCCGTACTCGACGCGCGAATGCCGGCGATCGACGCGATCGAGACCGGCGATCTCGCGTGGCTGCATCGGAACGGAGCCGTGTTCGAGGTGGTGGACGCGGCGCTCGAGGCGCCGCGCGCCGCGGCGTTCGAGATCAGCGCGAGCGGCCCGCTGTTCGGCACGCGCACGACGCTCCCGAGCGGGCGGCCGCGTGCGATCGAGGACGACGCTCTTCGCTCCGCGGGCCTCGCCCCATCCGATTTCGCCGCTTGCCCGCTCCCCGGTGCGCGCCGTCCGCTGCGGATCCCGCTCGCGTCGCACTCGGCCGCGAGCGACGGCGACGCGCTCGTCGTCGAATTCGCGCTGCCCGCGGGCGCCTACGCGACGGTCGTGCTCGACGAGGTGATGAAGGCGGACGACGCGGCTCACACTTGAGTCCGGCTGCCGTACTCGCCGAAACCTTTCTGCTACCTTGGTGCGCCCCGTTTCGGAGTTCCCGACATGCCGCTCCTGCCGTCCTCCGCGTTCGCCGCGATCCTCGGTGTCCTCGCGCTCGCGCAAGTCCCGCCCGCTCCAGGAGGTCCGGAGGGTCCGCAGGGCAACCCGCAGAAGCCTGGAGGTCGAAAGGGCGTTCCGGTCGCGAAGGCGGGCGGTGGCCCGGGCGCGCGCGGCGCGTCCGACGGCCCCCGCCTCAGCCCGGTCGCCAGCCAGTACATCGAGACCGAGACTCTCGACCCCGGGACCGATCGCAAGATCGTCACGTTCGAGAAGGACAAGGAAACCCACACGGTGATCGGCACGGTCACCGAGAAGCCGGACACGAAGGCGCTTGTCGTGAAGACCGCGAACGGCGAGGTCGAGATCCCCGCGGCGGACGTGAAGTCGAACGCGCCCGTCGACGGACGTCTGCTGCTCGACGTGGCGCTCGCCAAGATGGGCGCCTCGAAGCTCGACGGCATCAACGGCATGAGCTTCTCTCGCTTCTCGCGCTTCTGGAACAACCAGAACATCTGGTGCATCGAGGCGCCGCGCGTCCGGACCTTCCTCAACTCGCGCATCGCCGGCCGCGTCGACACCAAGTCGCGCAACGCGGTGCATCCGGTC
>CAZOLL010000817.1:0-1820 GCA_964580365.1 uncultured Phycisphaeraceae bacterium | reverse complement strand
AACGCGCCGTCCGCGCCGTCGACGTGGAGCGCGACTGGTGATCGCGCTCCTCCTGCTCGCCGCGCTGCTCGCCGACGAACCGCGTGCCTCCGTTCGCGGCCCCGAGCCGGCCGTGGTCCGCGTCGGCGAGACCGCGACGATCTTCCTCACCGTCGACGGCCCGGCGTCGACGCTCGCCCTCGCGCCGCTCCCCGCGGTCGACGGCGTCGAATGGTCCGCGTCCGCGCCTGTGGAGTCGGTCGCGCAACGCATCGGCGCGCGCGCCGTGGAGACCGCGCCGTCGACCGAGTGGACGATCTCGGTCACCCCGCGGCGTGCCGGCGCGTTCCAGTTGCCGGCGCTCGTCGTCGAGGAGCGCGGTCAGCCGAAAGCGTGCGAGGTCGGTCGGCTCGAGGCGATCGCGGACTTCGCCGACGACACGCACGCATCCGTCGAGCTGTCGGCGCCGCGCGACCGCTGCTTCCTCGGCGAGACGCTCGAGGTGACGCTGCGCGTCGCGTACGACCGCGAGTTCTTCACTTCGAGTGCGGTGCACACCTTCCTCCAGCCGACCGACGTCGCGATCGCCGTCGAGTCGCCGGGCTTCGACGAGCGCCGCGGCGGCCGCGCTGCGAGCGGGCAAGCGTTCGTGCTGAACGGCCGCGCCGTCGACGCGTCGCAGGGCGTCGAGCGCGAAGTCGGCGGGCGAACGTTTGCCGTGCTCGAAGTCACGCGCGCGTTCACGCCGGAGCGTTCGGGCGAGATCGCGATCCCCGCGCCGCTCCTGCGCTTCGCGTGGGCGTCGTCGTTCCAGCGCGACCCGTTCGGCGCGCGCGTGGCGAGCGACAAGAACGACGCGCTCGTCCGCGGGCGGCCGCTCGCGATCCGGGTCGATCCGCTGCCCGTCGCGGATCCGCCGCCGGGGTTCACCGGCGCGGTCGGCCGCGTCACGATTCGCGCGAGCGCGGACCGCACGGAGGTCGCCGCGGGCGAGAGCGTGAAGCTCACCGTCACCGTCGAGGGGGAAGGAAACCTCACGCGCTTCGCGCTGCCGCAATTCCCCGCGCCGCGCGAGTTCCACGCCCGCGGCCGCGTCGAGCGACGCGACGCCCGCGGCAGCGTCGTCGTGTTCGACGTCGCCCCGCGTTCGTCCGAGGTGAAGGCCCTGCCCCCGATGGAGCTCGTCTACTTCGACCCCTCCCCTCCCGGCCGCTACCGCACGGCCCGCACCGACCCGATCGCACTCACCGTGCACGGCGAAGACTCGGCGAAAGAACCGCCGACTCGCCGACCCGCCGATCCGGAACCCGAGTCACGCCCGCCGAGCGTGCGGCGCTGGACCGTCGCCCCGCTCCTGATCGTCTTCGTGATCATCATCGCGGCAAGGCGACGTCGCCTGCGGCAGGATGCAGAGCGCAAAGAGCGAGAGAAACGACTCCGCGACATCGCCACGTCACTCGGCAACGCGCTCATCTCCGCGGAGTCCGACCTCGCGACGGGCCTCACCGAATACCTCGCCTCCCGCTTGAACTGCCCCCCGGCCGCCGTGATCACACCGGACCTCGCCCGCCGCCTCGAGCGCGCAAAGATCCCCTTCGCCCTCGCCGAACGAACCGCGTCGACGCTCAACGCCCTCGTCGCCACCCGCTACGGCGGCAGCCAAGCCCCCGTCGACGCCGACGAAGTGCGACGATTGATCGCCGAGCTGGAGCGCGTGTTCGGCGAGAGTTGACTCCACCCAAGCGCCCCCGCCCCCCCCGCGCGGCGGCCGGCGCCCGCCGCCGGGCCGGTCGCGGCCCGGGGAGCCGCGGTCGGGAGGGGAGGGGGGGGGGGGGCGGGGG
>CAZOLL010000816.1:0-1832 GCA_964580365.1 uncultured Phycisphaeraceae bacterium | reverse complement strand
CGTTCGAGGACCCGGTCGCGATCCTCCTCGTGCTCGAGTCCGATGGCTCCGTCAGTGCGATCGCGCGCAATCGACAGAACGCGCCGGTGCGGCTCGGCCCGCTCGGCGACAAGGATCCGCGCGCGCTCATCGGCGCGCTCGCCGCGAACATCGCACTCGCTCCGGGTGGCGATCTCATCAACGCCGCGCGCGCGGCCTACGCGACGGTCTTCAGCGGCTCAGCCCAAGCCGCGGATCGCGCGCGGTCCGCCGAGCATCGCTGAGCCCGCGGCCGCGCGCGTGACGGCCGTTCGCGTGAAGCCGATCGCCGCGCTCTCCGGCGTCGTCGTCGCCTCGCTCCTGCTTCTGGTCGACTCGCCGCTCCATCACTTCGAGTCGTTCGGTTCACGGCCGGCCGCGGCCGCCGCGGTGACCGCGCTGATGGCGATCTGGTGGCTCACCGAGGCGCTCCCGATCTACCTCACAGCGTGCATCCCGCTCGTCCTCTACCCGTTGCTCGGCGTGTTCGAAGGCGGTCCGGTCGAGCGCGTGACGGCGACCGGCAAGCCGTACGTCGACTCCTACATCTTCCTCTTCATGGGCGGCATGTGCATCGCCGCCGCGATGCAGCAGTGCGATCTGCATCGTCGCATCGCGCTCTCGATCATGCGCGCCATCGGAACGGACTCGCGACGACTCTTGCTCGGTCTTCTCTCGGGCACCGCGTTCGTGTCGATGTGGATCTCGAACACAGCGACGGCCGCGATGATGGTGCCGATCGGGCTCGCGATCATCGCGCAGGCAGAGGCGCGGCTCGGCGGCCGCCGTCTCGAGCACTACGGCGCCGCGCTGATGATGGGCGTGGCCTACGCGGCGAACATCGGCGGCATCGCCACGAAGATCGGCACCGCTCCGAACGCGCAGTTCTGCCAGTTCATGGCGCAGCGCTACGGGATCGACCTGACGTTCGGGAAGTTCGCCGCCGTCGGCCTGCCGTTCGTCCTCCTCCTGTTGCCCGTCGCGTGGCTCGTTTTGTGGCGCGTCGGGCGCAAGGACGCTCCGCGAGAAGAAGTGGGGCGCGCCGCGATCGCGGAGGAGATCGCGCGACTCGGCCGGATGAAACGCGCCGAGTGGGTGGTGCTCGCGGTGTTCGTCCTGACCGCTGCGGCGTGGATCTGCGGCAAGTGGATCACCGACGCGCTGAAGAACTCCGTCACGAGCTTCACCGTGACGTCCGCGAACGTCGAAGGCGGGATCGCGATGCTCGCGACCCTCGTCCTGCTCGTCGTGCGCGCCGACGGACGCGCCGCACTCGAGCTGCGCTCTTTGAAGTTCGTGCCGTGGGGTGCGTTGCTCCTGCTCGGCGGCGCGTTCTCGATGGCGGAGGGAGTGCAGCAGAGCGGGCTGTCGCGGTGGCTCGGTGAGACGTTGCGGTTCCTCGGCGACTCCGCGCCGTTCGCGCAGACCACGATCGCCAGCGTGGCGACCGTCGTGCTCACCGCGTTCGCCTCGAACACCGCGACGATCACCGTGATGCTGAACGTGCTCGCGGGCGCCGCATCTCCCGCGCAAGCGAACACGGTCCTGTTCGCCGCGACGATCTCGTCGTCTTGCGACTTCGCGCTGCCCGCGGGCACCCCGCCGAACGCGATCGTGTTCGGCAGCGGCTACGTGCGCGTCCCGGTCATGGCGAAGACGGGCGCATGCCTCGACCTCGTCGCCGCGCTGCTCGCGGCCGCGTGGTGCCAGTTGATCGTCCCGCGAGTCTTGTGAGGTCGGCCGACATCGCATACTTTGTCGAATAAAGAACTCGGCAACAGTGACAACGGCGATGGAGCGGCCTCATGTTCTTC
>CAZOLL010000815.1:0-1835 GCA_964580365.1 uncultured Phycisphaeraceae bacterium | reverse complement strand
GATCGGCGCCGGCCGCGCCGCCGAGCAGCGCGCGCGTGCCGGGGCCGGCGAAGTGCGCGACCGCGGCAAGCGCTGCATAGAAGAGGAAGGGGAGGACCGCGCGCCGCAGCGTCCGCGCGGCCGATCCGCCGGCGAGCCCGCGCGCGCATTCATGGCAGACGACGACCCAGAGGAGCCGCTCCAGCTTGGGGAGCGGGACCTCGGTTTGGCAGGCGGCGCAGCGGGCGGTCTTCCACGGCATGCATCGGGTTCGATCGACCATCCCGCATCGCGCCCTTGAGTCGGCGCGCCTGCATCCCTCGAATCCCGCGATCGATGTCGAAACGGAGGAGAAAAAGATGAAGATCCTGCTGGCCGCGATCGTGGGTGGACTGCTGATGTTCATGTGGGGCTTCGTGTCGCACGAGGTCCTCTCGCTCGGCACGACGGGCTTCAAGTTCGAGCCGACGTCGCCGGCAACCGTCGCCGCGGTGAAGACCGCGTTCCCCGAAGCGGGGATCTACATGGTCCCCGGTCCCGAAGGAGATCCGAAGGACGAGAAGGTGCAAGAAGCCTGGATGGCGGCCGCCCACAAGGGGCCGTATGCGATGGTGATCAGCCAGCCGGGCGGAACGCCCGAGGGAATGAGCCAGCAGCTCGTCGTCGAGGGGGCGAGCAACATGCTCGCGGTGCTGGTCGCCGCCATGCTGCTCGCGATCACGTCGATCCGCTCGTTCGTCGGCCGCCTCTTGTTCGTGACGATGTTCGGCGTCGCCGCGTGGGCGTCGATCAGCGTCTCGGAGTGGAACTGGTACCGCTTCCCGACGGACTACATGCTCGCGCAGCTCGCCGATCAGGCCGCCGGCTACTTCTGCGCCGGACTCGCGGTCGCCGCGATCGTGAAACCGAAGTCGATGTGACGCGTCGCGCCCGCTCCCCCCTGACTCCCCGAGAATTCACGTGAAGTCCTCGCTCTTCACCGTCGCGCTCGCAGTCCTGCTCGGCGCGTGCGACGGCGGCAACGCTCCGTTGCCCCCGTCCGGTCTGGTCTCGACGACGAAGCCGCCGCTGGTGAACCCCGCGAAGCTCCCCGGCGCACCGCCCGTCGGCGATCTCTTCACGACGCAGTCGGGGCTGCAGTATTACGAGCTGAAGGTCGGCGACGGCGCGAAGGCGAAAGGCAAGGGCTCGAAGGTGATCGTCCGGTACACCGGCTGGCTGACGGACGGCGACGCGTTCGACTCGTCGCACAGCGAAACGCCGCTGACGTGGCGCATCGACCAGTTCATCCCCGGATTTGCCGAAGGCGTCGGACCCATGCGCAGCGGCGGCAAGCGCAAGCTGATCGTCCCTGCGCGGCTCGGCTATGGCGGACTCGGGACGAAAGGCATCCCCGGCGGCGCGACGCTCGTGTTCGACATCGAACTGGTCGGGATCAAGGATTGAACGTGATCCGCTCCGCACGTCGCGCCGCGTTCGCGCTCGCCGCCGCGCTCACCCCGTTCATGGGATGCGCGTCCTCTGAGCCGCCCGTGTGGGTCGTGCCGGCAGACCGGCCGATGCAGACGGCCGATCTCACGAACGCCGCCGCGCGCGCTCTCGGGTCGAGGGGCTGGCCGGGCGTGCGGGTCGATCGCTCGGCCGGCCGCGTCGAGAGCGACTGGGACTACGCCGAGGAGATGAAGGGGCAGACGCGCCGGCGCGCGCTGGTGCGCGTGCCTGCCGACGCGGACGACACGGTCGCGGTGAGCGTCCCGGTGGAGTACTTCGACGGCACGTCGTGGTGCCCGAACGGCGAGGACGAGGATCGACGGAAGTACCTGATCGCGGCGCTGCGCGCGCGACTCTCGACTCCG
>CAZOLL010000814.1:0-1843 GCA_964580365.1 uncultured Phycisphaeraceae bacterium | reverse complement strand
CTCTTTGTTCAGCTCCGAGAGGATCATCCAAGCGACGTGCCCGCGCGTGAGGCGCCGGACCGCCGTCGCATAGCGCTGCACGGCCTTCAGGTTCGTCATGCCGAAGGAGTCGCCCTCGACGTCATCCATGTTATCGACGAGCGAGCTGATCGAGTCGAGCACGACGAGGGTCGGCCGGTCGCCGACGTGCTGGCCGAGGAACTCGATGATGTCCGTCATCTTCACGCCGATGCCGGCCTCGACGAGCGCGAGCCGCGGCGGCAGCGGGATCGTCGATGCCCATTCCTGCGCGCGGTTGCGGTGGACCGGCGAGCAGCATTCATAAAACGTGAGGTCGTGCGACGCGGCGGCCCGCAGCGCGCGATCCCAGAAGTAATCGCGCGGCATCTCGGCCGAGAAGTAGAAGACGTCCCAGGGATTCAGCTCGTCGAGCGCGTTATCGACTGCCGTCGCAATCGCGAAGTAGCTCTTGCCCGCCGAGGGCGCGCCCGCGACCGTGACGACGCCCTGCATCTTCGCGAAGCCGTTCGCGCCCCGCAGCGGCGATCGGAACTGGGGGGGCTGCTCGGGGCCGCCCTCCATCGCGGCGAGCTGCAGCGCGCCCTGCGTCATCGCGACGGTGCCCTTCAGCATCGACCGCTTGAAGGCGCCCGGGCTCGTGTCGAGCAGCGCGACCGGCGCCGGCCAGACCGGCACGAAGTCGTCGATGCTGAAGCCCGCGGCGAGATGGTCGCTCGCGTCCTTCCCTTCGACCGCCTCGACGATCGAGAGCGAGACCGAGTCGGGAACCACCGGCGCCAGCGCGTCGAAGATCGCCCGCGCGTGCTTCTGTCCGGCGAGATTCGGCCGCCCGTCCTTATGCGTCTCGGGGTCCTTATCCTGCACGATCCGGATCGCGCCCCCCGGCTGCGCGTGCTTCGCGAAGAGGTTCGCGAAGGCGGCGTTCCACTTCCCGGCCCCGCCCGAGTTCGTCGTCGCGACGGCGCCCTTGGCGAACATCGCATCGGCGTCTTTCTCGCCCTCGACGATGTACACGGTGTCGCCCGCTTCGAGGGCCGCGATCGTCTCGGGGATGCGGTAGAGCGTGTGGGGCTGCGCGCCGAGGCCGCAGTCGCATTCCCGCTTCCCCGCGCGCCGGCGGTCCTCGTTATATTTCTCGCAGGTCGAGAGGTGCCAGACCCAGTCGCCCTCGCGCTTCGGATGCGGCCGCCGCTGCTGGAACGTCTTCGGGTTGAATCGCACGACTTGGTACAGGAGCCGCCCGTCGCGGTGCCGGTAGTCGTAGGTCGCGACGATCTCGGCCCGCTTCGCCGAGCCCAGCTCGCGGACCTCGGCGCGGCGCGGAGGGGGGAGCGCTACGGGGCCGGAGGCGTGTTCGGTGCCGCACGGGCACGGTCCCTCGGCCTTATGCGACCACGTCTGGCTCGACTCGTGATACTTTGATCGGCCGTCCCCGATTCTCGAACAATGCGCCCAACCATCGTCTGAGATGAAGCCGTGGCAGCGGATCCCCTGCCCTTGCGGCATCTTCGGATGACCGAGGCAGACAATGCAGGGCGACTGAGGGCTCACACGTTGGATGCTCATCGCGCCCGCGCCCTTAGGCCTGCGATCTCCGAAATGTATTTTCGCGAGACGCCGGTCTCTTCGCTGATCGTTTTCGGCATAATCCCCCGCGCCCGCATCGACCGGATCTTCTCGATGAGGTGGGTCGAGTATTTCGTCGAGCGGCTATGCCGCACGTTCTCGACCGGCGCGCAGTATTCGAGATTCTCGGCGCAGTTGTGGTGGGTATCCCAATCGCGGTGGTTGATTTGCGATCCGGGCGGCCGCGGGCGGCGGC
>CAZOLL010000813.1:0-1852 GCA_964580365.1 uncultured Phycisphaeraceae bacterium | reverse complement strand
GCCGGCGCGCTCCGGCGGCGGTCGCGCAGCGGCATGACCAGCGTCGTCATCGTCGTCTGCGCCAGTGCGGCGAGGATCGACTCGAGGCTCGAGATCGCCGCCGCGAAGATGCCCGCGATGATGAGTCCCGAGAGGCCGGTCGGGATCACGTCGAGGATGAACACCGGAAAGATCCGGTTGCCGTTCTCGGCCACGATCCGCGCCGACTCGCCATCGAGCGGGTGCTGCCGGTAGTAGGCGAACAGTCCGGCGCCCACGCACAGCATCAGGAGCGGGACGATGACGCCTGCGAAGCTCGCGATCACCGACTTGCGCGCGGCGCCGACGTCGCGGCAGCAGAACATCCGCTGCGCCATCAGCTGATCGGTCCCGAACACGCCGGTGTTGAACCACGTCACGGCGATCGCCGCGGTCCACACGGTAAATTCCTTCGTCGGGTCCGGGTCGAAATCGAGCACGCGGAACTTCCCGGCCTCGCGACCCGCGCGCACGATCTCTCCGACTCCGCCGTCCACTTGGGAAATCACGGTGACGAGCGCTGCGATGGCGCCGATCAGAAACACAAAGAACAGGACGACGTCGGTCCAGATCACGGTGGTGATACCGCCCAAGAGGGTCCACACGACGGCAATCGTCCCGATGAGCCAGATCGACCAGGTGAGCGAGGACACTCCCGTCGCTTCGGACAGACGCGCGAGCGGTGCACCAAGGATCAGCTCCAGCACGATCGCCGTGAGGTAGACGCGGGCCGCTTGTCCGAGGATTCCGCCGAGCGTGAAGAGCGCGGTCGTGACGTTGCGCACGCCGCCGCCGAGGCGGTCGCCCATGTAGTCGTACGGCGAGTAGATCTCGCGCTCGAAGTACGCGGGCACGAAGAACCACGCCACGAGCACGCGCGCGAACAGCGACGCGAACAGCGCGAGCTGGAGGTAGGTGAAGTTTCCGCCGACGCCGTACACGATCGCCGGGACCCCGACGAACGTGACGGCGCTGATCTCCGTCGCGATGGTCGATCCTGCGACCGCCCACCACGAGAGCTTGCGGCCGCCGAGGAAGAACTCGCGAACGGTGGAAGGCTTGCCGGCGAGGCGTGCGCCGAGCCACGTCGTGAACGCGAGGTACCCGACCAGCACGGCCCAGTCGATCCAGGTGAACCCGGACGCGTCGGCCGTGGCGAGGAGCGGCGTGAAGCTCATGGGCGCGCGCGAGTCGAGCAGAACGCTCCGGTCGATTCAACGCGCGCGCGGCGCTGCGGCGCGATCGGCGAGGATCAGCACGTCGCCGTGCTCCTGCAGGAACGACGCCGGCAGCTCCGCGCGCGGCGGCGGCATGAGCGCGGCCGCGAGCGCGCCGGCCTTCTCCGCTCCGAAAGCGAGAAGCACGATCCGTCGTGCGGCGAGAATCGTGGCGATTCCCATCGTGATCGCGTGACTCGGCGTCCGCTCCAGGCCCGCGAACGCGGAGGCCGCGTTTCTCCGCGTCGAATCCGCGAGCAGGACGCGGCGCGTGCGTGAATCGCGCGGCGAACCCGGCTCGTTGAAGCCGATGTGCCCGTTCTCGCCGATGCCGAGCAGTTGGACGTCGACTCCGCCGCAGGCGACGATCTTCGCCTCGTAGGCCGCTGCCGCGGCCGGGACGTCGGGCAGCGCGGTCGTCCCGTCCGGAAGGTGCCGCGCGTCGAGCGGGACGTCGATCGCGTCGAACAGGTGGCGGCGCATGAACGCCGTGAACGACCCCGGATGCGACGGCGGCAGCGGGTGGTACTCGTCGAGGTTGAACGTGACGACCTGGCGGAACGAGAGCCCGGCGCGGTGGCGCAGCACGAGCTCGCGGTACACGTCGATCGGCGTGC
>CAZOLL010000812.1:0-1852 GCA_964580365.1 uncultured Phycisphaeraceae bacterium | reverse complement strand
TCCGGCGCGCTCGGCGACGCGCGCGACGTCGAGCGCGCGGACGGCGGCCGCGACGGGCGAGAAGCGGTGGTCGCCGCGCTCGACCGCTACCTCGAGGCCTACCCGCTGAAGAGCGACGCGCGCTTCCTCGGCGCCTTCCTTCTTCTCAAGGCGGGCGACGCCGCGACCGCGCGCACGGCTGTCGACACTCTCATCGAGCACGATCCGAAGTATCCGCACGCCGCGCGGCTCCGCGACGAAGTCGAGTCGACCGCCAAGGTCGCCGTCCGAGACGCGTGACCGACCGCGAGCCGCAGCGCAGAGCGAACCCGTTTCGCCTGGTGTCGGAGCATCGGCCGATGGGCGACCAGCCCGCGGCGATCGAACGACTCGCGAAGGGCGTGACGTCCGGCCTGCAGCATCAGACGCTGCTCGGCGTCACCGGCAGCGGCAAGACGTTCTCGATCGCGAACGTCGTCGAGCGCGTGCAGAAGCCGACGCTCGTCCTCGCGCACAACAAGATCCTGGCGGCGCAGCTCTACTCGGAGTTCCGCGAGCTCTTCCCGGACAACGCGGTCGAGTACTTCGTTTCGTATTACGACTACTACCAGCCCGAGGCATACGTCCCGCGGACCGACACCTACATCGAGAAGGACTCCGCGATCAACGAACGCATCGAGCGCATGCGCAACTCGGCGACCGCGTCGTTGCTCTCGCGACAGGACGTGTTGATCGTGGCGAGCGTCTCGTGCATCTACGGGCTCGGCTCGCCGGACGCGTACGAAGGCATGTCGGTGACCATCGCGAAGGACGCGCAAGTGGAGCGCGACGAGCTGCTCCGGCGACTCACCCAGATCCAGTACCAGCGCAACAACCTCGAGTTCCAGCGCGGCACGTTCCGCGTGCGCGGCGACGTCGTCGAGGTGTTCCCCGTGTACGCCGAGGACCGCATCCTCCGCATCGAGCTGTTCGACACGACGGTCGAGCGCGTCCTCGAAGTCGATCCGCTGCGCGGCGTGGTGACCGGCGAGTTCGACTCGATCACGATCTGGCCCGCGAGCCACTACATCACGCCGCAGGAGCGGCTCGAGCGCGCGCTCGTCACGATCCGCGAGGAGCTGGACGAGCGGATCAAGCAGCTGCGCACGGTGAACAAGCTGCTCGAAGCGCAGCGGCTCGAGCAGCGCACGCTGTATGACCTCGAAGTGATGCGCGAGACCGGCATCTGCTCGGGCATCGAGAACTACTCGCGACACCTCGACGGAAGGCGCGCGGGGGATCCGCCGGCGACGCTGCTCAACTACTTCCCGAAGGACTTCCTGCTCGTCGTCGACGAGAGCCATCAGACGGTGCCGCAGATCGGCGGCATGTATCGCGGCGACCGCGCGCGCAAGGAGACGCTGGTCGAGTTCGGCTTCCGGTTGCCGTCGGCGCTGGACAACCGGCCGCTGCGGTTCGAGGAGTTCGAGCGGCTCGTGATGCAGACGATCTACGTCTCCGCGACGCCCGCCGCGTTCGAGCGCGACAAGTCCGGGACGCACATCGTGGAGCAGGTGATCCGCCCGACGGGCCTGTGCGACCCGTTGGTCGAGGTGCGGCCGGCGCGCGGTCAGGTCGACGACCTGCTGGGCGAGATCCGCAAGCGCGAGAAGGCGAAGGAGCGCGTGCTCGTCACGACGTTGACGAAGCGCATGGCCGAGGAACTGACCGACTACTACCTCGAGTGCGGGGTGAAGGTGAAGTACATGCACTCGGACATCGACACGATCGAGCGCACCGAGATCGTGCGCGACCTGCGCAAGGGAGTGTTCGACGTCTTGGTCGGCATCAACCTGCTGCGCGAGGGGCTCGACATTCCCGAGGTCTCGCTCGT
>CAZOLL010000811.1:0-1855 GCA_964580365.1 uncultured Phycisphaeraceae bacterium | reverse complement strand
GGCGCGAAGCAGGGCAGCTCCGCGATCACGTGGATCGCAATCGCCGCGCTGGTTCTCGTTGCCGGCGGCGCCGCGATCTTCTTCATGAAGGGCAAGAAGCCCGTCGTGGATCCGAACGCCGAGACGGCGAAGGCGCCTCCGAAGGACGCCGCCCCGGCCGTCGCACCGAAGGTCGAGCCGACGCCGGCGCCGACTCCCGCCGCGTCCGCCCCGGCCGCCGAGCCGCCGCCCGCGGCGCCCGCCGCCGAGACGCCCGCGACGACCGAGCCCGCCGCGTCCGAGCCCGCGGCGCTCATCCCGACCAAGTTGGAGTTCCCGCTGTTCAACAAGCTCGACGACGTCTCGGACGAGGACTGGACCAACCTGCAGACGGCCGTGAGCAACGCGATCCTCGCGAGCGTGCGCCCGAAGATCCGCACCGAAGGCCGCAAGGTCGTGAAGGAAGCGCAGGAGAAAGTGATCCCGGCGTTGATCAACGGGTTGAACGGACTCGACGCCGCGTCCGAGGAGGACATGGTCAAGATCTCGTGGCTCGTCTACGCGATCCAGGACGACGCTGCGTGCGGGATCCTCGGCATCCCATTCAAGGACGGCGCTCCGCAGGCCGCGGAGAACGCGCAGTTCAACGCCGACAAGCTCAACAAGCTCGTCGCGAAGTGGAAGGAGTATGTCGACGACCCGGCGAAGATGACCAAGGTGCGCGCGAAGATCGCCGAGGCCCGCGCGAAGAAGGCCGCCGAGCCGAAGGACGAAGAAGGCGGCTGAGCGCGCTCAGAGCGCGGTCGGCGGCGCGTCCCCCGAGACGTCGTCGACCTTCACCTTGCGGTCGACCAGGTACTGCACCGCGCGGTCGATCTCTGCCTCGTCCCCTTCGATGTCGAGGCACACGAGGCCGACTTCTTCCGTGATGCTGGCGCCGCGAATGTTCGGGATGACGTTGAAGTTCTTCCCGAGGTTGTAGAGGAGCGGCTCGCGGATCAATTCCCGGGGGAACGTGCAGTAGACGGTGCGCTTGCTCATCGGATCCTCGAGACCACTCCGTTCCGGCGACGCGAGTCCGAAAGTCTAGAGGGGCCGGGCGGGGGCGACTACCCGCGAAGTCGCGGGACCAACGGGGGAAAGTAGAGCCCCGTCTTCAGCCACTCCACCAGGTCGCGCTCCACGGACGCCTGCCGGAGGTCGAAGCGCGGACCGTCGCCGCCGTCTCCTCCGTCGGCGACGCGTCGCGAGATCTCGTGGAGCCCGAGGCACTCCTCGAACACCCACTCGATCTCGGCGTCGAGCCGATCGGTGGCGCGCGCGCCCTTGGCGCGCAGCACGCGGTCGAGCTCCTCTTCGAGCAGGCGCGGATCGCGCCGTCCCGACAGCGTCCGCCGGACGTCCTCGACGCGCGGGTCTGCCGCCGTGTTCTGGGCCGTCGCGAGCTCTTCGATCGCCCCCGGCGGGCGCGCCAATCCCACCGCCAGCACCGCGGCGGCGCGCGCCGCGCCGTCCTTCTCGACGCGCAGCCAGCCGAGCAGTCCGGGACCGGAGTCCGCGGCGCCGAGCGCGGCGAGCGCGAGCCCCGCCGCCTCGCGCACGTCGGCGCGATGAGAGGACAGGAGCGCCTCGAGCGCCTCGACGGGCGACGCCGGCGCGGACGGCGGCGCCGCCGCGCACGCCAGCGCGGAGCGCACGATCACCGCCGGGTCCTTCGCCGCCGCGAGCGCTTGGGCCGCGCGGGCCACGCCATCGGCGCGCGCGGCGAGCGCGGCGAACGCCGCCGCGCGCACCGCGTCCGACCGCGCCGCGAGTGCGTCGACGAGCAGTTCGAGCGAGTCGGAGTCCGAGCACGCGGACAGCGCGAGGAGGAGCG
>CAZOLL010000810.1:0-1855 GCA_964580365.1 uncultured Phycisphaeraceae bacterium | reverse complement strand
GACCGGCAACGTCCCGAGCCAGAACACCGCGAGCACCGCCGCTCCGCGCGCAGCGGAACCCGTCCCGGCCGCGACCGTGACGAACGCCCACAGCCAACCGCACGGAAGCAGCGCGGTCAGAGCGCCGATCTCGAGCGCGCGCAGCCGGCCGCCGCCGCCGCGCACCGCGCGGATCATTCGAAGGAACGGGCCGTGTGCGCCCGTCCCGCTTGTGCCGCCCGTGGTCGCCGCGCCGGCGAACGCGGCGCGCAGGGAGAGGATTCCTCCCGCGACCAGCACGACTCCCGAGAGGACGACCGCGGCGCGCTGCACACCGACCAGCCGGCCCGCGGCGTCGGCGGCGCCGCCGACCGCACCGGCGAGCAGGCCGAGCGCGAGATACGCGGCGAGACGGCCGACCTGCCACCACGCGAACGCGCGCGCGCGACCGGACTCCGGCGCGGTCAGCGCGAGCAGCGGCCCGCACATTGCACCGCAGTGCGGCGACCCGATGAGGGCGGCAAAGAAGATCGTGCCGAGAGCGAGATCCACGGCGCGCTCACCCGCCCGCCGTCAGGAGCGCGCGCGTCGACAGGCGCGCGACCGCGCCGTGCGCACGGACCACCGCGTCGAACTCCCAGGTGCCGCGCCGGTCCGAGGCGAGCGGCGCCGAGAATTCGCCGGCGCCCGCGGGAGTCAGCGCGAGGGCGAAGCGGTCGGCCGCGCGCGCGTTGTGGAACGCTTCGACCTCGACCGTCGCGCCTTCGAGCGGCTGGCCGGCGGCGTCGCGCACGCCAAGTCGCACGGAGCTGCGCCCCGGCGCTTCGCGCGCGACCTCGACCGAGAGCGTCCAGCCGAGCGCGGCGCTCCGCGCGCGTTCCGCCGCGACCGCGTCGAAGTGCTCGGCCTTCCACTCGTAGTTCGGTTCGACCGCGAAGCTCGGGTCGCCCGACGAGAGGAAGATCGCCGTCGCGCACCAGGCGAGCGACGAGCCGAGCAGGCCGACGACGACGAGCGTCCAACGGGTCGCATGACCGAGACGGATCATCGCTTCTCCACGTCTGCGCCGGGGGCGCCGCGGCCACTGCTCTTGGAACCCGAGAACAGCGGGCCGAGCAACGCGTGCTCGACCACGACGGACTGGCCGCGGTCGTCGGTGACCGTGAGCCGGATGCTCGCGAGGCCGTGATCGAAGCGCTCCTGCCCGAGCGTGACGCGCACGGCGATCGTCGTCGCGTCGAGCGCGGCGACTTCGGCGGTCGGCTCGCCGCCGTCGAAGCGGACCGCGGGGTCCGAGACGGCCGGCGCGACCACGTACCGGTGCGCGACCTCGTCGCGGTTCGTCACCTTCAAACGAATGAGATTCTCCACCGCGCCGCCGTCGACGACGCGGTACGGCGTGCCCGACGCACGCAGCGACGTCACGTCGAGCGGCGCGCGCGCACCGAGCAGGACGCCGAGCGCGGTGAGCAGCGCGGTCAGCACGACGGGATAGATCACGACGCGCGGGCGCACGATCCGCTTCTTGCCGCGCTCGAGCCCCGCCTGCGACGCGTAGCGGATCAGACCGTGCGGGCGTCCGACCTTCTCCATCACGGCATCGCACGCGTCGATGCACTGGGCGCAGGCGATGCACTCCATCTGCAGTCCTTCGCGGATGTCGATGCCGGTCGGGCAGGTGCGGACGCACAGCTTGCAGTCGACGCAGTCGCCGCGCGCGGGCGCGCCCGGTTCGGCCGCCGCGCGAATCGGGCCGCGCGGGTCGCCCCGCGGGAGCCGTTGCTCCCCGAGCGGCCCCCGCTGCCCGACGAGCCGCCGCCGGCGCCCGCGGCCGCCCGCGCGCCGCGCGAGCCCGCGCCGCCGCGCGCCGCGGTGC
>CAZOLL010000809.1:0-1855 GCA_964580365.1 uncultured Phycisphaeraceae bacterium | reverse complement strand
GTCGTCCGGTTCGACCGACGCGAGCAAGAGCGAGGTCGCCGACCGCCTGCAGGTCAACATCGGCACCCTCAAGAAGCTGCTCTACGCGACGAAGCTCGATCACCGCCGGCTCCTGCGCGAGAAGCTCGTCGCCGCAGAGCGGTGGGCGATCATCCGCCGCATCGGCTGGCGACGTCGCCGCGCGGCGATGCTCCTCGAGGAGCTGAACCTCCAGCTGAAGAAGGTCCGCCCGATGATCGACATGCTGAAGCTCAAGCATGACGAGATGGAGGCGGCCGAACGCCGGGTGAAGGACTTCCACGGCACGCGCGGCTCCCGAGAGGCGCGCCGGCGCCGCCGTGAGCTCGACAAGCTGATGATCCAGGGCCTCGAGTCGTCGCGCCGACTCGGCATCCGCATCGAGCGGATCATGAAGCGATACCAGGAGTACGAGACCGCGAAGATGAAACTGTCTTCCGGCAACCTCCGGCTCGTGGTGTCGATCGCGAAGAAGTACAGGAACCGCGGACTGTCGTTCCTCGACCTCATCCAAGAGGGGAACACCGGCCTGATGAAGGCCGTGGAAAAGTACGAGTACCGCCGCGGCTACAAGTTCTCGACCTACGCGACCTGGTGGATCCGGCAGGCGATCACGCGCTCGATCGCCGACCAGGCGCGCACGATCCGCATCCCGGTCCACATGATCGAGACGATGTCGAAGCTGCGTAACGTCACGAAGAAGCTCATCCAGAGCTACGGCCGCGAGCCGTCCATCGAAGAGGTCGCGCTCGCCGCGAACATCTCGATCGACGAAGCGAAGCGGGTGATGAAGATCAGCAAGCACCCGATCTCGCTCGACCGTCCGATCGGCGAGGGCGACGACTCCTACTTCGGTGATTTCATCGAGGACGAGGCGGCGGAATCCCCGGTCAACGCCGCGGCGTACGTGATGCTGCGCGAGAAGATCAACTCGGTGCTGCAGACGCTGTCGTTCCGCGAGCGCGAGATCATCAAACTCCGCTACGGAATCGGCGACGGCTACACCTATACTCTCGAAGAGGTGGGCCGCATCTTCAAGGTGACGCGCGAGCGCGTCCGGCAGATCGAGGCCAAGGCCGTGCGCAAGCTCCAGCACCCGGTTCGCAGCCGGCTCCTCGAGGGTTTCCTCGAGAGCATGGAGTGATCGACGCGGCAGGCGCTGCAACACGAGGAGAGACGAGCGCGATGGAAGCCGGAAGCGAGAAGGTTGGATTCCGGCACATCCTCCTGACGCTCGTCCGCCTGCAGAACCTCGACAAGGAGCGCGACCAGAGCCAGCGCCGCGTCGACCAGACGCCGCGCATCGTGGGCGCTCGCGAGCAGCAGGTCCTGAACGTCCGCGCCGATCACGACCGCGTCGCGGAGGAGTTCAAGCGCGCTCGGATGCAGGCGCACTCGCGTGAGATGGAGCTCCGCGCGCGCTCGGACGAGGTGAAGAAGCTCGAACTGCAGCTGAACACCGCGAAGACGAACCAGGAGTACCAGGCGCTCACGCACCACATCAAACGCCTGCGCGAAGAGTCCGCGAAGGACGAGGACTCCACGCTCGCGCTCTACGAAGAAATCGAGCGCCTCCAGGCCCAAGTGCACGACGCCGAGAAGAAGCTGAAGTCGGCGGAGGTCGAGTTCCAGTCGTTCGTGAAGGCGTCCGAGACCGATCGCGACGCTGCGACGGGTGAGCTCGCGGGCAGCGACGCGCAGCGCCAGGCGCTGCTTTCGGAGTTGGGGCCCGAGCTGCGCGAGAACTACGAGACGCTGCGCAAGGCTCGCGACGGCATCGCGGTCGTCGCGCTCGACGGGCGAATCTGCACCGGGTGCGGCATCAACCTCACGCCGA
>CAZOLL010000808.1:0-1864 GCA_964580365.1 uncultured Phycisphaeraceae bacterium | reverse complement strand
GCGTCGAGCCCGCGCGCGCCGCGTGCCGCGCGGGCCTCGAGTCCGGCGACTTCAACTACGCGGGCTACGGCGCGTTCACCGAGAGTTGGGCCGCGTTCATGATCTGCGCCGATCTCGCGCGCTTCGAGCGGGACTTCACGCCGTCGGTGGCGCTGCTCGAGCGCATCCGCGTGCAGCCGCTCGCGGACGGGCAGCGCGTGATGCTCGCGTGGGCGCGCGCGCTCGCGGGGAAGACGGCCGGCGCCACGTCGCTCGACGGCGCCGAGTTCTCCGAGGCGGACTACCTCGCGCGCTACCGCGACAACCGGTTCTGCCTGACGTTCTTCTGGGTCGCGAAGCTGCAGCTCGCGGCGTTCGCGGGCGACGTCGAGGCGGCCGCCGAAGCCGAGCGTCACGTGCGCGAGGACGCGTGGACGCGGGCCGGGACGCTGTGGCCCGTGCTGCTCGACGCATGGAGCGGGATCGCCGCGGCCGATGCGCACGACACGGCGCCCGCGGACCGCCGCGCCGCTCTTGTGTCGCGCGTCGAATCTGCGGCGGCCGCGCTCGCCGTGCTGGCGGAGAACTGCGCCGACAACTTCGGAGCGCTGGCCGCCGTGCTCGCCGCGGAGTCGCATCGCGTCGCGGGCCGGTTCGCCCCCGCGATCGAGCGCTTCGAGGCCGCGATCGAGATCGCGCGTCGCACCGGCAACCCGCAGCACCAGGCGCTCGCGAACGAGATGTGCGGCCGCATGTGGCTGGCGCGCGGCCGCGACGCGATCGCGGCTCCCTACCTGCGCGAGGCGCGGCGCGCGGCTGCGGCTCTCGGCGCGCGCCGCAAGGTGGAGCAGCTCGACGAACGTCACGGCGCGCTGCTCGCGGGCGGGACTCACGAGTCCGACCATTCCCACGCGGGATTCGACGCCGCGAGCGCGCTGAAGGTCGCGCACGTGATCGTCGCCGAGATCGAGATCGAGAGACTGCTGCGGACGCTGATCCGGCTCGCGATCGAGAACGCCGGCGCGGAGCGCGGCATGTTCATCACGGAACGCGATGGACGGCTCGTGGTCGCGGCGGAGGGCGCCGTTTCCGGCGGCGAAGCGCGCCTCGCGGAAGTTCCGCTCGACGCGCGGCGCGACGTCTCGCGCGCGATCGTCCTTCTCGCGCACCGCACCGGCGAGACCGTGATCGTCGACGACCTCGCGCGCGAGGCGCGCTGGGCCGGCGCGGACGAGCCGGGCGACGCCGCGGGCTCCGTGCTCTGCCTCCCGGTGGTGCACCAGGGCGCGCGCGCCGGGCTGCTTTATCTCGACAACCGCCTCGCCACCGGCGCCTTCCCGCCCGAGCGGATCGAGCTGTTGCGGATCCTCTCGTCACAGGCGGCGATCGCGCTGGAGAACGCGCGCTTGTATTCGGGGATGAAGCAAGAGATCGAGCGCCGCGCGCGCGCCGAGAGCGCGCTGCAGGAAGCGGTCGCGCAGCTCGAGGTGCTGAAGAACCGTCTGCACGCGGAGAACACCTACCTGCAGGAGGAGATCCGCACCGAGCACAACTTCGAGGAGATCGTCGGCGCGAGCGCGCCGCTGCTCGAGGCGCTGCGCAAAGTGGAGAAGGTGGCCGCGGCGGAGTCGACGGTGCTGATCCTCGGCGAGACGGGCTCCGGCAAGGAGCTGTTCGCGCGCGCGATCCACAGCCGCAGCCATCGCAAGGACCGGCCGCTCGTGAAGGTGAACTGCGGCGCGATTCCAGCGGGTCTGGTCGAGAGCGAGTTGTTCGGCCACGTGAAGGGCGCGTTCACCGGGGCGCTGCAGAACCGGGTCGGCCGCTTCCAGCTCGCCGACGGCGGCACGCTCTTCCTCGACGAGGTCGGCGAGCTGCCGCTCGA
>CAZOLL010000807.1:0-1880 GCA_964580365.1 uncultured Phycisphaeraceae bacterium | reverse complement strand
CGGCTCCACCTTCACCATCACCCTCCCCTGCGCCGCCCCCCAACGCGCGCTCGACCCCGCCCCCATATAAAGGAGAGACGCGGCGCGTCATAATCGTTCAGACTACTCACGCCACGGCCGGGACGCCGCGGCCCCGCGCCGCTCCCGGCCGCCCGCTGGTGCGGCTACCGGGTGACGCTCAACGTGTACGGGTTCACCGTGTCGAACGCGCCGCCGAAGCCGACGACCTTGACGTAGTACGTCGTCGTCGTCGTGGCCGTGTTCGTCTTCGACACCGTCTCGGTCGAGCTCGGGCCCGCGCTGCTGGCGATCGTGCCGCCGGACGCGCTCAGGAGGTAGAGGTCGTAGTCCCGCGCCGGGCCCGTCATCCGCACCGTCACCGTGTGGCCGGCCGCGACGTTGACGCGGAAGAAGTCCTGATCCGTCGACGTGCCGACGTACCCGGTGATCGTCAGCACGCTGTCGGCCACGGCGTTCGCGGTCGCCAGCGTCCCGTTGCTCTCGACCTCGGCGTACGTGGTCGGCTGCGCGCCGTTGGTGATCGAGAACGTGACCGTGGCCGAGGTGCCGACGTTACCGGCCGCGTCGTAGGCCTTCGCCACCAGGCCGTGGCTGCCGTCGGCCAGCGTCGTCGAATCGAACGCCGTGGTGTACGGCGCCGCCGTCAGGGTCACGCGCAGGGCGCCGTCGATCAGGAATTCGACGCGCGTGACGCCCACGTTGTCCGTGGCCGTCGCCGAGAGCGTGATCGAGCCGCTCGTGCCCGCCTCGCTCGCCGACACCGTCGGCGCCGTCGTGTCGGCCGTGCCGTTGTTGATCGAGAACGAGACCGCGGACGAGGTGCCCACGTTGCCGGCCGCGTCGTACGCCTTGCCCACCAGGCTGTGGGCGCCGTTGGTCAGCGCCGTCGAGTCGAGCGCGGCCGAGTACGGCGCGGTCGTGTCCGAGGCGACGACCGTGCCGTCGACGAGGAAGTCCACGCGCGCGACGCCCACGTTGTCCGACGCCGTCGCCGACAGCGTGATCGAGCCGCTCGTGCCCGCCTCGCTCACCGTGATCGTCGGCGGCGCGGTGTCGCCGCCGCCGGTGGCGTTCGCGATCAGGCGGACGCGATCGATGATGAACCCCGTCGACACCGACGAGTCCTCGGCGCCCGTGAACCGGAGCTGGATCGTCTGGCCCGCGAACGCCGCCAGGTCGAACGTGTACACCGTGTAGCTCGCGCCGGCGTTCAGGTTGCTGTAGGTCGCGAGCGTGCGCAGCACCGCGCCGCTCGTGCTCAGGATCTGCGCCGTGAACGTGTCGCGCGCCGTCCCCGAGGTCTCCTGCGTCTCGACCTTGAGCGCGTAGCTCAGGCTCACCGCCGTCGCCGCCGCCGGCACCGTCACCGTCTGGAACAGCGACACCGAGTTGGTCGAGCCCAGCCCGTTGAACTTGGCGCACTTGACGCCGTCGTACGAGGGCGTGTTGAGGATCGCGCCGATCTGCATGCCGGACGTGTTCGACCAGCCCACGCCGTAGCCCTTCTCGAAGCTGCCGTTCTTGAGCAGCTGGCCGTTGGCCACGGTGACCGTCATCCCCGCCGTCCCCGGCAGGCCCGCCGTGTCCGTGGCGCGCGCGACCAGCGCGTGGGCGCCGTCGTCCTCGAGCGTCGAGTCCAGGGTCGCCGCGTACGGCGCCGCCGTGTCCGTCCCGACGATCGCGTTGTCCCAGAGGAAGTCGACCTTGGCCACGCCCTTGTCGTCGCTCGCGGTCGCCGAGAACGTCAGCGTGCCCGAGGTGCCCGCCGCGCTCACCGTCACCGTCGGCGCGGCGTCCGGCCCCGCCCACGGCCCGCCCACGTTGATCGCCGCGAACGCGTTCCACACCGCGATCTCCTC
>CAZOLL010000806.1:0-1880 GCA_964580365.1 uncultured Phycisphaeraceae bacterium | reverse complement strand
CGACTTCGCGTGGTGCAGCGCGTCGGCGAGGATCAGGCGGCCCTCGGCATCGGTGTTGATCACTTCGACGGTCAGTCCGGACGCCGTCGTCAGCACGTCGCCCGGCTTCTGCGCGGATGCGTCCGGCATGTTCTCGCTGGACGGCACGATGCCGATCACGCGCACGGGCAGGTCGAGGCGCGCGGCAGCGGACATCGCGGCGATCACCGCGGCACCGCCGCACATGTCGTACTTCATCTCTTCCATGCTCGCGGACGGCTTGAGCGAGATGCCGCCGGAGTCGAACGTGAGGCCCTTGCCGACGAGGCACACCGTCTTCTTGAAGCGGCGCGGCTGGTGGCGCATCTCGATGAGCACCGGCGGCTCGGACGAGCCGAGCGCGACGCCGAGGATGCCGCCCATCTTCATCCGCTGCAGTTCCGCCTTCTTGAACACGCGCACGCGGAAGCCGTGCTCGCGGCCGGCGCGCGTCGCGGCCTCGCCGAGCATCGTCGGGGTGAGCTTGTTGCCCGGCAACTCGCCGAGCCGCCGCGCGAGGTTCACGGCGTCGGCCACCGTCTCGCCGCGCTCGACGCCGGACGCGACGCCTGTCGCGCTCGCGGCAATACGCACCTCGCTCGGCCCGCGCAAGGACGCTCCGTCCTTGCCGGAGTCCTTCTTCAGGAGCGGCGCGCGATACGACGCCAGGACGAGGCCCTCGGCGAGCGCGTTGCCGAGGTCGTTCGGGCGCACGTCGCCCGCGTTGACGACGAGGCCGAGCGAGCGCACGTCGAGCGCGCGCGCCTTCGCAAGCGCGATCGCGGCGCCGCGCCGCGCGCGCTCCGCGTCGACGTCCTTCGACTTGCCGAGGCCCACGAGGAGGAGCCGCGCCTTCGCGTTCGGTCCGCCCCACAAGAGCAACGTCTCGCGGAATTTCGGCGTCCACTCCTTGCGCGCGATCAGCGCCTTCGCAGTCGCGGCCGCCGGGTGGTCGAGCTCGAGCTTCGTGTCGTCCGCGACGAGCACGGCGACGAGGTCCGAGCGGAGCGCGGTGGAACGGTCGGTGACCCGGATGCGCATGGACTTCCTGTTCTCTCGCGAAGCGAGCGTGCGAGGTTCGAGCGGAGAACGATAAGGGCGCAAGATCGGGAAGGAAGCGCGGTCTCCACGACGGCGCGCGCCGAACGCGCGATCGGACGTGATAGGCTCACGCTCCCGCCTCGGACCCGACACCCGCGGAGTTCTCTTCGATGCAGGTTCCGTTCGCCGCACCCGCCCTGTTCGTCTCGGCCGTCTCGCTCCTCTTCGCTTCGAACGCGAGCGCGGCGACCCCGCTCGTCCTCTCGAAGACCGGCGGCGGCGTCACGCAGGTCACGACGCTGAAGCTCACGGGCGCGCCGTCGCTCCCCTACCTCGTGCTGTTCTCGCCCACCGAGGCGACCACGCCGGTGAATCCGTTCGTCACGCTCGCGATCCCCGCGACGTACGCGAACCTCGCCGTCCTCGTGCCGGGCTTCCTCGGCACGCTGTCGGGCGCCGGCACGGCGTCCGCGTCGGTCGTGATCCCGAACGACCCGATCCTCCTCGACCTCGTGATCTCGTTCCAGGCGATCGGCGGCAATCCGATCTCCGTCGCGTCGAACCTCGTGCGTGTGACGCCCGCGGTGCCGGGCACGTTCGAAGCCACGATCACCGCTCCGCCGCTGCCGATCGCCGGCGGCGCCGCCGCGGCCGAGCCGGGCGGCAAGCTCCTGTTCGCCGGCGGCTCCGGCGTCGCCGCGCAGAGCTACGACCCGAACACGGAAGTCTTCGCGCTCGCGGGCGCGTCGTTCGGTGTCGGCGTGCTGTCGCAGGCGACGGCGCTCGCCGACGGCCGCGTGCTGTTCACCGGCGGCCTCGAC
>CAZOLL010000805.1:0-1881 GCA_964580365.1 uncultured Phycisphaeraceae bacterium | reverse complement strand
CGACGCCATCCGCCAGTTCCCGGCGTCCGTGCTCGCCTACTTCTTCGGCTTCGCGCTGATGTATAGCGGCCCGGGCGACGACCAGAACTTCGGTACGCGCTACTCGCAGGGCTTCGGCGTGCACCAAGCGGTCGGCGTGCGATGGGACGCCGGCGGCAACGACCAGTACCACACGCGCGTCGCGGCAAACCTTGGCGCCGCATGGGACGAGAGCGTGGGCTGGCTGCGCGACGACGGCGGCGACGACGTCTACGACCAGCAGGGCGGGCTCGCGATCGGCAGTGCGGCGCAGACGGCGATCGGCGTGCTGGTCGACTTCGGCGGCAAGGACTCCTACGCGGGCGGCGGCGCCGACTGCCAGGGCGGCGTCGGCGGCAGCGAATACCACAACAAGCCTTCGCTCGGCGTGCTGCTCGACCTCGGCGGCGGCGCGGATTCCTACTCGCGCAAGGAAGACGAGAACGGGGGCACGCGCGTCGAGGCCGCGGGAGCCGTCTTCCTCGACACGTCGAAGAAGACGCTCGCGGAGATCGCTCCGAAGAACTGAAAGCGACGGGGCCGCCCGTCACTCCGGCGCGAGCGTGAGCTGCGTCGTCAGCCGGTGCGGACCGAAGCGGACCTCGAGCAGCGCCTCGTCCTCGGCGTCGGGGACGAGCGAGAGCGTGAGGCGCAGCCGCGGCGAGAACGTCCCGTCGTCGGCGGAGACGAGCGGGATCTCGATGCCGCCGGTCGTCTGCGGCGCCTGGTAGGCGTCGAGGCGCTTCGCGCGCATCGCGTCGGGGTCGAGCGCGATCAGGCGCGGCGTGCGACCGCCGCCGACCTCGAGGACGAGGTACCAATCGCCGGCCGGCAGCGTCGTCTCGCCGGAGACGAGGTCCATGTTGGTGTCGATGCGCGTCCAGAAGTTCTGGCCGAAGCGCCAGCGCGTCGTCGCCGGTTGAGCGAGCATCCCCGCGTACTGCGCTTGCCACGCGGGCACGCCGTAGTCGATCTCGACCTGGCCCGCGGACTTCGGGCCGTACCAGTAGAAGATGCGCGTCGAGCCGCGCGGGCTCGTCTCGGGATACGGGGTCTGCCGCGTCGGCGATTTGCCGGCCGCGGCCATGCCGCCGGTGGTGGGGATCGCGGACGAGAAAAACACGAGCACCTCGAGGTCTTCCTCGATGTCGACGAACCGGTGCGGCACGAAGGCAGCGACGAACAGCGTCGCGCCCGGCGTCGCCGCGTGCTTCTTCCCCGCAATCTCGAGCGTCGCGCGGCCGGCGAGCACCGCGTACACCTCGTCGCGATCGTGCGGCGTCTGCCCGTCGGTCGCGCCTTTCGCGAGTCGGTAGAGGCCGGTGTCGAGCGAGCCAGCGCTCAGGAACGACACGTAGTTCGACCCGGACGCCGCGAGCTTCTTCTCGAGGTCGGCGAGCGGGAAGCTCGCGCCGCCGCCCGTTACGGGGGGCGGATTCTGCGCGAGAAGAGAGAGCACAAGAATGACGATGGGTGCGAACGCGGGCATCGAGACCTCGCAGCCTGCAGCGATCGGGGCAGGCATATGCGAGCGGCGCGAGCGTTGTATCAGATCGGATCCGATTCGGTCCCGCGGCGCGTTCCGGCTCCACCGAGTCCACGCCGGACGGGTGGACCGGTCGCGGCGCGCGGGAGATCGGCGAAGCGAGTGCGGATCCCCGACACCCGCCACTCCGAAGAATCGCCGTCACCGCCGTCACCCGGGTGTTTGAGGCCGTCGGCGCAGCGTATTGGCCGATTTGACGGCGGTGACGGCGGTGACGGCGATTTGCGTCACCTTGCGCCGGGTGACTCCAAAGTCCGCCCCTCCCCTTCGAGCCCGCGGTGTTGGATCGTCGCATCGCGCGGGCGGGGTGGAGACGG
>CAZOLL010000804.1:0-1884 GCA_964580365.1 uncultured Phycisphaeraceae bacterium | reverse complement strand
CAGAAGTGTTACCCATGTACCCGGGTCAGTGTTACCGATCATCCCGGTTGCTCAGATTGCGTGCATCCGTGTGCTCCTGCGTCCTCGTGCGTGCCCAGTGGCGTGTTCGCGGGGGTTCACACGGACCGTTGCGACGTATCGCGCGCGCAATGCTACTGCGACGAGGCGTCTCGCTCGTTGGGCAGCGGCCCGGAGCGCTCGAGCGCCAACGCGTCGTCGGCGACGCTGGGGAATCGGACCTCGAATGTCGCGAGGTGCCGCGGGTGCGCGACCACGATCGAGCCATTGGCGTCGCTGTCACGCGTCACCCGTCGCGGACCGAACGCGATCTCGCAGCGCTCGCCTGCGACTGGCCGCCCCTGCTCGTCGAGCACGACGACCTCGGTGCGCCCGCGGACCACGACAACCTGATGCGCGCGCGCCGTCGTCAAGGGCACCCGATCGGCGACACCCGGCTCGATCCAGGGATCGCTGTCGCCGACGATGGGGTTTGGGACACCGGGGCCCTGCGGTCGCAGCGGGCTCGGAGCGCGCAACCAGCACGTGCCGCGGGCCAACAGATCATCGGCATGCCACGACGAGTTGGCGTCGAGCTCGATCGAGCGGTCGTCGCCGTCGGGTGACGTCAATGTCCACCGCGTGCCCGCATAGCCGTGGCCATCCTCGTCGACCACCGTCACCGCGAGCCAGGTGCGCACGGGAGGCGGCGGTCGGTCGGGGTCACGCGGACGCACTGGCGTCGGCTCGTCCCGCGGGGTCACCGGCATGATCGGTCTGCCGGTCGGCACGCCGTCGTCAGTGACGAAGGCGACCGTCGCACCGCTCTCGAGCACCTCGACCATACGCGCGTACAGCTCGTCGAGCGACGTGTTCGGGTCGAGGCCAAGCCAGCCCGCGATCGCAGCGCGATTGGACGACTCGGCGAGCGCCGCATCGACGATCGCGCAGATCTGTGCCGAGCCACGCACCATCGCGTCGGCGCCGACGAGGAGGTACTCCTGGCCGTGCAGCGACACGATCTCGCCGCGCCGCGTCATCGACCGTAGCTCCCGCGCAGGCGGTCGATGGTCGCATCATCGGCGCGCCCGGTGACCGCGAGCGCGTGCGCGCGTTGGAAGTTGCGGAGCGCCCGCGCAGTGCGTGGACCCCAGACTCCGTCGACCGCGTGCCCGTACTCGCCCAGATCCCGCAGGCGGCCCTGAACGCCGGCGATCGTCGCCAGCGGATCGAGCTCACCCAGACCGAAGGTCATCGTGCCGCGCCCATCGGCGAAGCGGAGCACACCGCGGCGCGCGGAGGCTGGGATCCTGGCCCGCACCACGCCTGCGCCGTCGGTCGTGCCCTCGATCGCGTGGGCGTCGTCGCCGTCGAGGACGAGGACGAAGCCGATGTCTGCGCGTGGTCGACCGGCGAGCCTGGCGGTGACCTCGAAGTCGGTGTGGGTCGCGAGTCGTCGGAACACGTGCCGCATGCCCGTCGCCAACGTGTGGTGTTGTCCTTGCGCGACGGGCACCTGCACGCGATCACCCGGCGCGAGCACGTACGGATCGCCCCGCGTCTGTCGCAGCTCTGCGTTCTCGGGCAGGGTCCACAGCGCCTCCAGCGACGTGCGAGCGCTCGCGGCGATGCTCGCAACGCACTCGCCGGTGCGGACCAGGTGCTCGACCAGTCGCGTCTTCGCCACGTCAGTTCTCTTCGCCTCGGGACGGTGGGGACGGTGGCATCTCGAACAGCGGCGGGAGCTCGTTCTCCTCGAGGACCAAGATCGTGGGCGAGCCCGGCTTCGCGCCGAGCTCGTCGGCGACTTGCTGATACTCCGAGATATGCGAGCGTGCGTGCACGCCACGAACGAGCACGACGATGCCGTCGACGCCGCTGGGCGCC
>CAZOLL010000803.1:0-1891 GCA_964580365.1 uncultured Phycisphaeraceae bacterium | reverse complement strand
GCACCAGAGTTTCCGGGGAGAGGGTCCCGCGTGCGAGAGCCGTCAGCGACGGACGGTTTGAAGCACGAAGAACGGAGTGAGGCTCTCGTGCGCGGGACCCTCTCCCCGGAAACCGCCGGCCGAAGGCCGGCGCCCCCGCGTCCAGAGCACGCCCCGCGTCCGTCGGGCGCGGCGCTCTCTGCGTCCTCTGTGTTCTCTGCGTCCTCTGCGTTTCGGGCACGACGCAGCTCACGCCCCCCCCCGCCTACCCCACGATCGACCGATACCACTCCGGCCGCCGGTGTCCGATCCGGTCCAGCTCGTACTCGCCCGGCACGTTGATCACGCGGTTCGCGTCGCTCGCCGCGAGGTCGACTTCGGCCGTGATCGTTTCCTCCGACTCCCCCGCGACCGCGAGTTGCTTGCCGTCGCAGTCGACGATGCGCGACCCGCCGCGAAAGCGGAAGCCCGACTCCTCGCCGACGCGGTCGCACGTGAGGACCGCGACGTGGTTCTCCTGCGCGCGCACGAACGGTGCGTGCTCACACGACACCTTCGCGGCCATCGGCCAGTTGGTCGGCACGCAGATCAACTGCGCGCCGCCGAGCTTCAGCACCCGCGCGGCCTCGGGAAACGAGAGGTCGTAGCAGATCACGATTCCGACCCGGCCGACCGGCGTGTCGAACACCACGAACCCCTTGTCGCCCGGGTCCGCGAACCGATCGAGACCGATGAACGGCAGGTGCATCTTCCGGTAGACGCCGGCGACTCCCGCGCCGGACACGAGCGCCGCGGAGTTGAACAGTCGCGCGCCGTCCGACTCGACGAACCCGACGATCGCATGGGACCGGGCGTCCCGGCACGCGGCGGCGACGCGCGCGAGTTCTTTGCCGTCCGCGCGCACGGCCGATCGCGCCGCTTCCGCGCGGGACGCGAAGCCGTATCCGGAGAGCGCGCACTCGGGGAACACCACCAGGTCGGCGCGCGCGGCGGCGATCCGCTCCACGATGACGTCGAGGTTCCCGGTGATCGCGCCGATCTTCGGGTCGGTCTGCACCGAGGCGAGCTTCACGAGTCGTTTCATGGTTTCACGTCCAGCGAAAGATCTTGAGTGCGACGAGGAACGAAACGACACCCCATGCGAGCAAGACCACCGCCGCCGCACCGAGGCTCAAGAGCCCCGCGCCGTCGTTGATCACGGCGCGCAAGCCGTCATTCAGCGCGGTGAGCGGAAGTGCGTCGATCGCGGGCTTCATCCATGCGGGGAAACGGTCCGCGGAGAAGAACACGCCCGAGAGGAGGAACATCGGCAACGTGGCGAGATTGCACCAGCCGTTGCCGGTCTGCGGGTTCTGCGAGCGCGCCCCGCACAAGAGGCCGATGCCGCCGAACGCGAACGCGGAGAGCATCACGAGCAGGACGAAGCCGAGCCAGGTCCCGGTCACGCTCATGCCGAACACGAGCTTGCCGACGATCAACAGCGCCGCGGCTTCCGCGAACGAGATCAGGACGCGCCACAGCAGATACGCGAGCAGCAGGTCGCTGCGGCGCATCGGCGTCGCGGCCAGCCGCTTCAGGAGCTTTCGCGTGCGGAGCAGGATCAGCGAGTAGCCGACGCCCCACACGCCGCCGTTCAGCAAGGTGAAGCCGATCAGGCCGGGCACCAGGAAGTCGACGTAGCGGCGGCCGCGCGCGGTCTCGTGCTCGACGTTGGTCGCGACCGCTCGCGACGCCGCATTCGACTGGGCCAGCGCGTCGCGGACCGCGCGCGCGGCGAGCGCTCCGATCGGCTGGCTGTCGTCGACGAGCAGGCGGGTCGGCGCCGATGCGCCGCCCGGCGCGTTCGGCCACGCGACGACCGTCACGCGCGCCCGACTCAAGCGCGCGCGCGCGTCCGCTTCGTCGGTCACCG
>CAZOLL010000802.1:0-1894 GCA_964580365.1 uncultured Phycisphaeraceae bacterium | reverse complement strand
CGCGCGCTCGCGACGCGGGCCCGCTTCGTCACTCCGCGCGAAGGTGCGGCCAACGGGACGCCATCCTCCGCGTCTGTCGCGCCGCTGTCGCCCTCGGAGGATCCCGCCGTGCCCGCAGCCCGCCCGCTCCCGTGGCGCTTCGCCGCCGCTTTCGCGCTCGTCTCCGCTTCGTTCGCAATGCTCGGGGGCGTCGCGCGCGCAGAAGATCCGCCGCACGAGATGGTCGAGCTCGCCGCCGGCGTCTGGGGCTTCGTCTGGAAGGACCCGTCCGCGTCCCCGATCCAGGGCAACGCGCTGTTCATCATCAACGACGCCGACGTCGTCGTCGTCGACTCGGCCCTCTTGCCGCGCACGGCCCGCGCGATGGCCGGCGAGTTGAAGAAGCTGACGGACAAGCCCGTGCGCTACGTCATCAACACGCACTGGCACGATGACCACATCAACGGCAACGCCGTGTACCGCGAGCTGTGGCCCGGCGTCGAGCTGGTCGCTCACGCGAACACGCGGACCGACGTCCTCGCGCAGAACTACGACATCCGCGACGAGAGCATCGCGCGCGAGGAGGAGAGCATGAAGAAGATCGAAGCGGCGCTCGCCTCGGGGAAGGATTCGACCTGCGCCGCGATCGATGCGACGCGCCGCAAGCGGTTCGAGGAGTTCGCGGCGATGTATCGCGACACGATCCCGGAGTTGCGCGCGCTGAAGGACGCGCCGCCGGAGCTCACATTCGAGGACTCGCTGGTCCTGCATCGCACGGCGAACGGCAAGGAGCGGACGATCGAGGTGCGCTTCCTCGGCCTCGGCAACACGCGCGGCGACGCGGTCGTCGTCCTTCCCGCGGAGAAGATCGCCGCGATCGGCGACCTCGTCGTCTGGCCGATCCCGTTCGCGTTCGGCTCCTACTACGAGGAGTGGGCGCAGACCCTCGATCGCCTCGACGCGCTCGATGCGACGCAGTTGTTCCCCGGTCACGGGCCGGTGCACAAGGACCGCGAGTACGTGCACCAGGTGCGCGATCTCCTGCGCGCGCTCGTCGAGCGCGTGTCGGAGGCAGTCGAGGACAGCGCGACGCTCGAAGAGACGAAGCAGCGGGTGAAGATGGCCGACTGGCGGGCGACGTTTGCGGGGACGGATCCGGACAAGCAGGCGATGTTCGACCAGTTCTTCCTCGCCCCGGCAGTGGAGCGGTGCTTCTTCCAGATGAAGGCGAGGACGCAGACGTTGAGGTGAATCGGGCGAGTTGGGTGCCGAGGTCGTTTGCACTTCGGCGAGGGCGAAGGCGTTTTCGCCCGGTCCCCGGTCTCGGTTCTCGGTTCACGGGTCACCGGGTCGCGGGGGGGGGGGGGCCCGGGGGGGGCGCGCCCGGGCCCCGGGCCGCGGGGCCCCGGGCCGCCGGGCCAACGGGGCGCCGGGCCCCCGGGCCACCGGGGGCCCCCGCGCCGATGACCGGCGACCCGGTCGACAGAGAACGGCGACCCGGCGAACGGGCAGGCCGGTTGCACGCCGGGTCGCGGTTTCACGGTTCCCCCGCGCGTGGTGAATCGCTCCCCGGAGACTCGCGGGCCCGGCCGCGGGAGCGAGTCTCGGGGCGCTCGTACTTCAGTCGCCCCGCGCCCACTTTCCCCGTCGGGGCCCGCGCGATTCGCCGTTCGTGGACTTCGAACCGTTTCGTCGGTCCGGAGCTCCGCGCCATGGTCCGCACGCTCGCCGCCGCCGTCTCCATCCTCCTCGCGTTCTCGCCGGCGGCGAACTCGCGCGACGGTGAAGGCGGCTCACCGGGACCGAAACCCATTCCGCAGGGGAAGCCCGCGGTGCGGCCGCCGGCGCCCGTTCGTCCGGCGGCGCCGCCGGCGGCGACGGCGCCCGTCGCGCCGAGCTCGAAGCCGACGCCCGG
>CAZOLL010000801.1:0-1899 GCA_964580365.1 uncultured Phycisphaeraceae bacterium | reverse complement strand
GCTACCTCGCGGCGACCGAGGCCAGCCTCTTCACCGCCCTCGACAAGGCCCACGTCGCCGTCGGCTCCCGCTATACCGGCGGCGTCCGCGTCCTCAACTGGGCCATGAAGCGCCTTCTCCTCAGCCTCTTCGCAAACTGCTACGTCCGCACCATCCTCGGCCGGCGGCGTGCGTTCGACGCGTGGTACCGCGGCGCGCCGATCGAGTTCATCGGCAAGGCGCTCACGCTCGCACGCGCGCGTTTCGCGAGCACGCCGCTCGGCGTGAAGTGCGGCTACGCCGGCGAGAAGAGCTGCTACGGACAGGATCCGACGGCGCTCGCGCGGCTTTCGGCCGCGCACGGCGCGTCGTTGTGGTCGACGCACGGCACGCTGCCGACGCTGCATCACAAGCGGATCCAGACCGCGTGCCGCGTCTTCGGCGCCGACTACCGAACCGAGGGGATCACCGAGCGCAGCGCGGAGGACGTCCGCAACCGACTGTTCGAGGACGCCGCCGACGGCGCGCGCTCCTTCTTCGAGTTCGAAGAGACCGTCGCGGCGCACGGCGCCGAGCTCGAGCGCCACGCCGGCAAGCTGACGGGAGAAGCGCCGCGGGTCGACGTCGCGCTCCTGTTCCACGGCACGGGCCTCGCGCTCGAGCCGCGACTTTCGTTGCCGCCGCGCCTGCTCGTGCTGGCCGAGCCGCTGCGCGACCGCCTCGACTTCGACGTCGTCGACGAGGAATCGATCTGCGCGCCGGACGGCACGGGCGCACTCGACGGCCGCGGCGTCCTCGTGGTTCCCGACCCGGGTCCGACGCCGCGCGCCGCCCTGGTGCAGGCTGCGGCGTTCGCGGATCGGGGCGGCATCGTCGTCCTCCCGGCGTCGCCCGCGGCGAGCGCGCTCGAGACCGGCGGCCCGCCGCCGTGGCCGCTTCCTCCCGGCGCCGCCGCGGCTCCGAGAATCCGCGACCTCCTGCGCTTGCGTCCGGGCGACGACGCCTCGATCGCGATCGAGTTCGGCGGCGACGACGATTGGTTCCTCGCGGGCTCGGCGCACGGGATCGAGCGCGCCGCTCCGTACTTCGGCGGCGGCGCGGATCGCGACGATGCACGTTGCCGCTGGACCGGCGGCGACGTTGTGATCCGCGTCCCGTTCGCCGTCACGCGTTCGCCGCGCCGCCTGGTGATCGAGCTGTTCGCGCCGGAACGCTGCCGCCCGGAATCGTGGCACGTCGACGTCGACGGCGAGCCGATCGCCGAAGGACTGCCGCCCGGCGCGGTCGCGATCTCCGCGCGAATCCCCGCCGACCGCACCGGCGAAAAGGGCGCGCTGCTCGTGCGCCTCACGGGACCCACGTTTCGCCCCCACCACGACGACGGCCGCGGCGATCACCGCGACCTCGGCGTCCTGTTGAAGCGCGTCACGCTCGGCGACCCGCCGTTCTCGACCGCGCGACTCACCGCCGACGCCGCCCCCGAGATCGTCCGCGCCCACTGCGTCGTCCGCCGCGGCAAAGGCGGCTTCGTGTTCGCGCCGAACGGAGACCTCCTCGCGCTCGCGGCGTGCGCGCACGCCGCGAGCACGCGCCGCTCGCAGCTGGTCGACGGCGCGACCGACTTTCCCGACCTCGACGGCTTCGCCGGCCAGGTCCGCTACGCACTCTCGGAGCGCCGCCTGCTGGCGTACAACCGCGGCCCGCACCCGTTCTCCGAGCGCGTGCCGATCGGAGACGGAAGGGCGATCGACGTGAACGTCGCGCCGCGGGACATCGGGGAGTTCGTGCTCGACGGGTGAGCCGCGGCGAGGGGGCGTGAAGAACGTCGTGCCCGAGACGCAGAGGACGCAGAGAGCACAGAGAACACGGAGAGCGCCGCGAACGACGGACGCGGGGCGTGCTGGGGACGCGGAGGCGCCG
>CAZOLL010000800.1:0-1904 GCA_964580365.1 uncultured Phycisphaeraceae bacterium | reverse complement strand
CCGCTTTCAGGTCGAGACCGTCGGACGACGTCTCGGCGACGACGTCCTCGGTCGAGGGATTGACGAGAGGCGTGCGCTTGCCGGAGGGAGCATGCCACCGGCCGGAGAGGAACGATCGGAGTTCGTCGGTCATGGGAGGTCGCGCAGGTTAGCAGCGGCGCGCGGAGCCGAGAACGACGCGGCCCGCGAGCGCGTCCGCCCGCGGGCCGAAGTGGTCGATCACAGCTTCACGTACTCGAACTCGAGGTCTTTGCCGCCGATGCCGCGCAGGGGCGGAGCGATCCAGCCGGCAACCTTGCCGGGCTCGACGACCTGCTGCATCAGCTCGCGGAGGAACGACATGTCCTCGGGGCTGTAGAACCAGTCGTTCTTCCGGCGCTCGAACTCCTCCTTCGAGATCAGGTTGCCCTGCGGGTCGAAGCAGTGGCTCGAGTACTCGCCCTGGTGGCGGTGGAAGCGGCGATGCGGGAGGAACAGCCGGTCCTCGAGTCCGGAGGACTGCAGCTCGCGGTTCCAGATGGCGAGCGCGCGCTCGCAGTCCTTCACGTAGGCGTCGCGCAGCACTTCGTTCATCGCGTTGCGCAGCGGGACTTCGCGGTCGACGATCTTGCCGTCCTCCACGACCGGCACCGCTTTCACCTGGTTCAGCGCGGTGTGCTCCTTCTCGTTCGCCTCCTCGCGGAAGCGCCCCTTGAGTCCTGCCGCGAAGTAGTCGGCCGCGTTGCTCGAGATCTCCCCGCCGAAGAGGTCGAGCGAGTACGTGAACCAGTAGTTGATGACCTTCTGAACCATCCACAGCGGCACCGCGCCGAGTTTGCGCAGGTCTTTCCCCGGGTGCTGCTTCATCAACTCCGCCGAGCGCTTCACGACGCGCTGGATGCCGGTTTCGCCGACCGACATGTGATGCGCCTCCTCGGTGAGCATGAACCGGCAGGTGCGCGCGAGCGGATCGAAGCCGGACTCGGCGAGCGCGGCGAGCTGGTACTTGCCGTCGCGGTCCGTGAACATCGTGAACGCGTAGAACGAAAGCCAGTCGTTGCACGGCTGGTTGAACGCACCGAGGATGCGCGGCTTGTCCGGGTCTCCCGAACGACGTCGCAGGAGCTCGTCGGCTTCTTCGCGGCCGTCCTTCCCGAAGTACTTCTGGAGCAGGTACACCATCGCCCAGAGGTGGCGGCCCTCCTCCACGTTCACCTGGAACAGGTTGCGCATGTCGAGGAGCGACGGGCACGTCGCCGCGAGCTTTCGCTGCTGCTCGACCGACGCGGGCTCCGTGTCCGCCTGCGTGACGATGATTCGGCGCAGGATGTTGCGGTACTCGCCCGGCACCTCCTGCAGTGCCGGCTGCCCCATCACGTCCCCGAACGCGATCTTCCGATCGGGCGTCGGCTCCGCGAGGAAGATGCCCCAGCGGTAGTCCGGCGTCTTCACGAAGCCGAACTGCGCCCAGCCTTCCGCGTCGACGGAGATCGCCGTGCGCAACCAGACGTCCTTGTCCTGGTGGTACGCGGGGCCGATCTCGCGCCACCACTGCAGGTAGTCGGGCTGCCACGCCTCGAGCGCGCGCTGCAGCTTCTTGTCCGACTTGAGGTCGACGTTGTTCGGGATCTTCTCGAAGAGGTCCGCGGTGGTCATCAGGTCCGTCTCCAATCGAACGAGGCGCGCGCCGGCTTGCCGTAGACGTTGAGTGCGCCCTGATCGCCGGTGGCGTTCGGGCGCGTGAAGATCCAGTTCTGCCAGGCGGAGAGGCGGCCGAAGACCTTGGTCTCCATGCTCTCGGCGCCGGCGAAACGCAGGTTCTGCTCCATGCCGGTGAGCGCGTCCGGCGACATCGACGCGCGTTCCTCGATCGCGATGCGGACTTCGTCCTCCCAGTCGATCGCGTCGGGCGTGAACGTGACGAG
>CAZOLL010000799.1:0-1907 GCA_964580365.1 uncultured Phycisphaeraceae bacterium | reverse complement strand
GGGGGGCCCCCCCCCCCCGGCGTGTGTTTCTGCACGCCGGGGGGGGGGTGGGGGCGGGGTGCGCGGACCCCCCGCCCCCCCCCCCCCCCCGCCCGCGACTTGGGCGAGCGTCGCGTCCCGGCGATCGGCACCCGTGAACGCGGGTCGACGATGTCCCCGTAGGGATTCGCGACCACGAGCGCCAGTATCGAAGTGCCATCGGGAAGCGTGCCGCTCGCCGCTCCGAGCCCGCCCTTGGTGGCACACGTGATGCCGAGCAACTTGCCGCAGGTGGCCCCGGTGCCGGCGCCGACGCAGCCCGCGCGAACGTGATCGGCGCGTGCCGCGTCGCACGCGGCGCGGGCCATCGCAGGAGTCGGCACCGCCCGCGCATCGCCGACGTTGAGGTCGAAGATCACCGCCGTCGGCACGATCGGCACCACGCGCCGACCCACGGGAAATCCGCGGCCGCGCTCTTCCAGAAACGACACCGCGCCTTGGGTCGCGTCGAGTCCGAAGCCGCTGCCGCCGGCGAGGACCACCGCCTGGATCGTCGGCACCAAGTGCGCCGGATCGAGGGAATCCGCCTGCCGCGACCCCGACGCGAAGCCCGCCACGTGCGTCCCGGCCACGGCGCCGTCCTCGGCGAGGACCACGGTGATGCCGGTCCCGCCCATCGGATCGCTCGCGTGACCTACGCGAATCCCGGGCACGCGGATGCGGCGCAGGTCGAGCGCGCGGGGCGATGCGTTTCGAGACCGAAGTGCACGGCTCATGGCGCCGCGGGGCTACCACGCCGTCGGACCCGCAGCAAGCGGCTTTCGGCGGTGCGCTCACACGGGTGTCCCGGGTCCGCGCGACCTACCGCACGACTCGTGGGATGCGATGCCGATCGAATCGGCCGCGGAGACTTCAACCTCCCTCGACTTCGCGGCCATCTCGGAACGGGGCGAAAATACCCCGGGCGGTTGGCATGGCACGAAGAGAACGGAGCCCGATCCCTCCGGTGTACGGGCGGCGGGACGAACGTCGCGGCGACCTCGATCGCTCGTCGCGCCGGGTCGTGGGCCGAGTGACGAGCTCCGCGCGCCAACGCTCCTGGGCACGCGACGCGCTGCTGCACCTCGGGTGCTGGCGCCGCGCGCTCACCGGAAACCGAGCGCATCGGCGTCGAGCGCGACACGATCCGTGCAGCGGCGATCTCGAGAGCCAGAGCGAGCTGCGTACGACACCCCGCGCCGATGGCGAGCGCGCGTACCCAAGGCGCGGCGCACGAAGTTGAGCACGAGCGGAAGCGTGGGCGGTGCGCTCTCGTTTGCTCGCGAGCGTGGCGACGAGAAGCAGTTGCTCGCTCGCTTGATGGTGGTGTGCGCTGCCGTCGCCGTCTGGGAGAAGGTGGGCACGTTGTTTCGAACGCGGCTGCGGCTCGGTTTGGTCACGATCGCCAGCGCTTTGGTCAGTGCGATCGCCATCGGTCAGGCGAAGGCTGCTGCGCTGTTGGTGTTACCAATCGCGGGGCAGTCCGTGATCCAGGAGTACAGGCGATTCCGCGAGTCGAGCTGGGATCTGCCGTGGCTCGGCATCGTGTGGTGCGCGATCGGCTTCGGCAGTTTCATGGCCCACTACGTGTACGAGGCCCACCCCACGGTCGTCGTCGTGGCGGTGCTGGCCGGAATGTCGATCTGGAAGTTCGCGGGGGTTCGTGCGGTCAATCTGCTCATGGTCGGAGCGGTGGTGTTGAATCTGTTCGCCTTCGTTCGCTTCGGAACGCGGGGTGCCGATACTTGTTCCTTCGGTTTCGGGATTCACCCCATTCTCGGACTGTGTACCGTGCCGTCGGCTCCGAAAGCCGACGGGGTCACGTTCGGTCCATCCGCGTTCGAGCGGTTCTTCGCCGCGCTCCCTGGAGCACCGCCCCTGGGAGAGTT
>CAZOLL010000798.1:0-1909 GCA_964580365.1 uncultured Phycisphaeraceae bacterium | reverse complement strand
CCGCGCGCGAGCGGTCGCGCCGCGGCGACAGCGGCCGGCCCTCCGCCGGTGCGCAGCTGGATCAACAGTTCCTTCGCCCATTCCGTCGCGTGCCGCTCGGCCGCGCGCGAGAGCTCGGCGGCGACGACCGCATCGGCCTCCGCACCCGAGAGCCGCGTCAGCAGCCGCAGGTCGGCGAGCGACCACGGCGCGTGAAGTCGATCGAGCACGAGCCGCGCGACCTCTTCGCGCAGTTCCGGGTCCTTCAGGCTCTCGAGCGCGTCGCGCGCGTCCCCGCGCGCGGGATCCCGCACCGTCAGCAAGCGCGCGAGCGGGTAGACGAGCCGCCGAGCGGTGTCCCCGCTCGCCTTCGTCACGAGGAGCCGCACCATCTTGCGCGCGTTGTCGCGATCGCCTTCGCGACGGATGCGATCGGTGAGCAGCGGCAGCTCGGCGTCGCGGACGCCGGCGCGGACCAGCGCGGCGAACGCGCGGTAGCGGAGCTGCGTGTCCTTGTCCTCGAGCGCGGCGAGCAGGCCGGAGCGTCCGCCGGCGGTGCTCGCGAACTCCTCGAAGGCGGACAACAGCGCGTCGCGCACGAGGCGCGGGGCGTCGGTCGAGTAGAGCCATGCCAAGTCGGCCCCGGTCGCCGGCGCGCGGAACCGGCGCAACGCGCGGACGGCGCCCGCGCGCGCCGCGGCGCCGCCGTGCTCCGCGACGTCGAGCAGCGGGGCGCGTGCGGCGGGGCCGACGAGCTCGACGAGCGCGTCGGCGAGCGCCGCGGCCTCGATGTCGTCGTCGGCAGCCGCGAGCGCGTTGCGCACGAGGGGCGCGGACGCGGCCCGGTCACGTGCGAGCACGAACTGCGCGGGATCGCGGAGGTCGGAGCGCCCGTCGGCGGACGCCCGCACCACCAACTCCGCATCGGGCGACGCCAGCACGGCGGCGGCGCCGAGCAGACGCGCGCGCAACGCGATCGCGCGCAGGCGGATCGGCGGCGGCGAGCGCTCCGCGGCGACCGAGCAGAAGGAAGCATCGAGCGGGACGTCGGCGCGGTACAGCAGGTCGAGCGCCGACTCGCGACCGCGATGATCGAGGTTCGGAAACGCGCGGACCAGCGCTTCGGGGACGAACTCGACCGACTCGGAGCACAAGAGCGAATCGAACGCCGCCGCGCGGACGTCGGCGTCCTCGTCGCGGGTGAGCCGTTCGAGCGCATCGACCGCCGCCGGGTCGCCGCATGCGGCGAGAGCGCGCGCGGCGGCGCGACGAACCGACCAGGTGCGATGGGTCGCCGCGGCGGCGAGCGCGCTCTCGAACGGGACGTCGCGCTGCCACGCGAGCGCGCCGGCGGCGAGTGCGCGTTCCTCCGCGTCTCCGCGCGCAAGGACGTCGAGCAGGACGGCGACCGCCTCCTTGTCGCGCATCGGCTCCAGCACCGAGATCGCCGCGCCGCGGTTCCTCGCGCGCCCCACCGCGAGCGCGTGTCGAACGGCCGGAAGCGCCGCGGCGCCGCGTCCGATCGACACGCGTGCCGCGCGCGCGACCGCCCCGAAGTCGTCGCTGGTCGCGAGGTCCGTCGCCGGGTCCGAGGAGGCGAACTCCTGCGCGCCGGCGGTCGCGCACGACGCCAGCACGAGCACGCTCGCGGCGAAGCGCGCGATCACTTCGCTCCGTGGCGCAGGAACGCGAGGCCGAGCCCGTCGAGCAGGTCGGTCGCGATCAGCGAGTCCTCGCCGACGCGGCGCGCGGCGAGGTCGCCTGCGAGACCGTGCAGATGGACGGCCGCGCACGCGGCGTCGAACGGACGTTCGAACCGGACGAGGAGCGCGGCGAGCAGGCCGGTCAGCACGTCGCCGGCGCCGCCGGTCGCCATGCCGGGGTTGCCGGTGCGGTTGACGAACGTGCGCGCGCCGTCGGTCACGACCGT